>JBGPZR010000453.1:0-2130 GCA_041493845.1 Terriglobia bacterium
CGTAACTGATGAGCAGAGCCGAAAAGGTCAGCGAGTCTGAAACGATGAACAGCCACATCCCGAGCTTCTTTGAATTCATTGCAAACGGGGATGCGCCGCCTGACCAGGGTGATTCGACTATGCCCTCGAGTTCCGTATCGCTCACGTTTCACCGTCCCAGAAGGAGAAGTAGAAACAGAAAAACCCACAAGCCATCCATAAAGTGCCAGTAGATGGAGACGACTTCGGTGGCCGTCCCGCGCGTCAATCGATGCGTTGGGCGGAAAGCGACCGAAAGCAAAGCCAGTACACCGCCCGCCAGGTGCAAACCGTGAGCGGCTGTGAAGACATAGAAAAAGCTGCTGCTGGGATTCGATTGCAGATAAATTCCCGCCGCGACGAGCTGCCGCCAGGCGATCACCTGACCAACAAGGAAAAAGACGCCCAGCACGGTCGTCCAGCCCCACCAGTAGCGGAATTCTTCTTCATTGTCCGCGCGGAAAAGGCTGCGCGAACGGGCCAGTGTGAAACTGCTGGCAACGAGGATCAGGGTGTTGAGCCAGAGGATGCGGGGGATATCGAGCGGCAGCCACGTGCTGTTCGGCATGCCCTTGCGCACGATGTAGGCGCTCACCAGCGCCATGAAAAACATCAGGATGCCGCCGAGCCCGACGATCATCCCCGTCACGTAGGTGCGCTGCGGAACAAATCCCGGGCCAGATGGGCCGCTTCCCTCCCAGCCACCGCCGCCATCGCCGGAGGAAGCTCCGCCGCCACCTTTACCGGTGCCGATCAGTTCGACAATTTCTGTAACCGTCGTGCCTGCCACTCCATTGCTCCTAGGTCGCTTCCAGGCGCCCTCTTACTTCGTTCGCGCCACTTGGGCCGGCGCCAGATGCTGCGGGATAAAATCTTCCTTCGCGCCGGGAACGCTGAACTCATACGGGCCGCGATAGACGCTCGGGAAACTGCCGCCGAAATTATCGAGCGGCGGGGGCGAATCCGTGGTCCATTCAAGCGTGGTGGCATCCCAGGGATTCTTCGAAGCTTCGGCGCCGAATTTCAGGCTCCAGAAGAAATTGAAAATGAAAATAAGCTGCGCTGCCGCGGTGATGAACGCAGCGACGGTCATGAATACGTGCAGTGGCTGGAGCTTGGCAAGGTAAGCGACGGCGGAAGCGTCCGCATAACGGCGAATCCCGCCGGCGACTCCCACGAAGTGCATGGGCATGAAAATGCAGTAGGTGCCCACAAAGGTGAGCCAGAAATGAATTTTCCCCAGCGGCTCGCTCATCATCCGCCCGAACATTTTTGGGAACCAGAAATACGTGGCAGCAAAAATGCCGAAGATTGCCGCCACGCCCATCACCAGATGGAAGTGCGCAACCACGTAGTAGGTGGCGTGGAGGATGTTGTCCACCGCCGGCTGCGCGAGGAACAAACCGGAGAGGCCGCCGCTGACGAACATGGAAACAAAGCCGAGAGCAAACAGCATCGGCGTCTTGAATTGAATCTTGCCGCCCCAGAGCGTGCCGAGCCAGTTGAAGGTCTTGATCGCAGACGGCACACCGATGGACATGGTGAGCACCGAGAAGGCAAGGGCTGAATAAGGGCTCATGCCGCTGACGAACATGTGATGGCCCCAGACCATGAAGCCAAGAAAGCCGATCGCGCAAATGGCCATGGCCATCGCGCGGTAGCCGTACACGGGCTTGCGCGCGAAAGTGGAAAGGATGTGAGAGGCCACGCCCATGCCCGGAAGAATCGCGATGTAAACCTCGGGATGGCCAAAGAACCAGAACAGGTGCTGCCAGAGGAGTGGCGAGCCGCCGCTGCCAAAGAGCGCCAGCACGCCGAGCGACCACAGCATCGGTACGCGCAGCTGCAGCTTCGCGCCCCAGAGGCTCGCGAGCATGTTGACGCCGAAGATCGTCATCGGCACGGTGATCGTCAGCGTGACGAGCGAGAAGTACTCGCCCGTGAACGGGCTCATGCCGCTGACGAACATGTGATGGCCCCAGACGATCATGCTCAGGGCCCCGACGGCAATCAGACACCAGACTGACAGGCGGTAGCCGAAGACCGGCTTCCTCGTGAACGCCGGAATCACGTCGCACGTGATCCCGAGCGCCGGCAGGATCAGCACGTACA
>JBGPZR010000122.1:0-6479 GCA_041493845.1 Terriglobia bacterium
CGGGAGCACCAAACTGGAGGTTGCAGAGAATGCGTTTGCCATCCGGAGACCAGATATTAAGTTGCGCGCCACGGCCTGTAGTGTAGGTGAACTGCCTGAGTCCACTGCCATCGGGGTTGATCTCGACAGTCGCTGGACACTAGTCGCCGTGAAATTGACGACGACGGTCCCGCGGTAGATCGGGCGCATAAGGGTCAGGCCTCGGAAAAGCGTGTAGTTGAATGCAGCTTGGCCCCTTAGATTACGGGCTCTGGCTTACAAGTTTCCTCTTGGAAGCATACGTGGTTGTGTGGTCAATCTTCCGCAAGGACTTCCTGCGGTATATCCCTCTAAATATCTATATGTTAGCAGTAGCAGGCGTGACGTGGGGCCAATACCATTGCATTAGCCATTACGGTTTTAATTCGCACGCCTACTTTTACTATTTCTATTACTCGGACAGTCTCCTTTATGTCTTGATGTATTTCGTCATCATCCATCTCTACCAGCAGGTATTCGTAGAGATGAATGCGAGCAGGTACATTCGGGGTGCCGCTGTGTTGTTGCTGGCGGCGACTGCTTTCTTTTCATACATCGTTGTCCACGAACACAAGGATCACCTGACCACACGTTTCGTCGTTGAATTGGAGCAAAATCTGAATTTTGTTGGTGTTGTCCTAGTTTACTTGCTGTGGGGCGCGATCCTGAAGTTGCGGGAGACGCGCACGCGCCTGATTCAACTCGTCCTTGCCCTTGGCATTTCCTATAGTGCAACGGCCAGCGCGTACGCCCTGATGAATCTTTTCCCGGCGGCGTACATGCTGCATTGGGTGCCTCCGATCGCAGGTGTATGGCTTCCGCTGGCGTGGGCTTACACCTTCACGAAAGTTCCAGAAGACGCGCGGCTGGCGACAGCCCGCTTGGCGGTGGGCACGCGATGATGGCAGCACTCATCTGCGTAATCTCGATTGTGGCGTTCCTCCAGTTCTTTGTCTCCTACTGTCGCTCTATACTGGCAACCAGTCGCAAAGTGCAATTATCCGATCGCGTCCGAGAAGTCGCGGGCATCGCCAGCCAGAATGTTGGCGCGGAGGATTTTCAGCGCTTGTTGCAGCTCGTTCGGCTTTGCCCGGAGCGCGGCGATGATCGAACGGAGATCCGCGCCGTGGGGACCTATTACGGGTTCCTCTACGTTGTCGGCCGCGCTTGCCGCTCCATGATTCCGAGCCTGGCCGCGTGGTCGGAGCGCGAGCGCCAGAGCTGCTCCTATTTTGCGGCGGTCGCTCTGGATCGGCGCATCTCTTACAGCCGCGACCTGCTGACGCAGCAAACGGGCGACCGCTTCTAGCGGCAGCGCCCCGAGCGCCGCTCGCGCTGCTCTGACCTCGACCCCTCCCGCTTCGCCTGCTACGATAGAATCATCTCGATTTTGCGGGCTGCCGCGGCGCGAGCGATGCGAACACCATTAGAACAAACCGTGCTGGAAACCATCCGCCGTCTGCGGATGCTGGCGCCGGGTGACCGTGCCGGCGTTGCTGTGTCCGGCGGAGCAGACTCCGTCGCGCTACTGTGGATCCTCGAAAATCTTCGCGACGATCTCGGCATCACTCTCCTCGTCGTCCACTTCGACCATCAGCTTCGCGGTGCGGAATCGGAAGCCGACGCGGAGTTCGCGGCAGATCTGGCTCGCAAGAGCGGACTCGAATTCGTAGTTGCGCGCGAGGATGTGGCGCAGGCGGCTCAAGAGCATGGCTGGAATGTCGAGGACGCCGCTCGGCGCCTGCGATACGGCTTTTTTCAACGCTTGATCGAAGAGGGACGCGCCACGCGCATCTCCGTGGCGCACACCGCAGACGATCAAGCTGAAACGGTGCTTGCGCATTTGTTCCGCGGAACAGGTCTTACAGGCCTGGCAGGAATTTATCCGCGCGTAGGCTCGATTGTGCGGCCGCTACTCGAAACTCGGCGCGAAGAGTTGCGTGAATTTCTGCGCGAGCGCGGACAATCCTGGCGCGAGGATCCGACGAATCGCGATGTGCGCCGCCTGCGCGCCCGTATCCGCGAGCAACTGCTCCCGGTCCTCGAGCGCGATTTCTCGCCCGCCATCGTAGGCCATTTGAGCGAGCTTGCGCGGTTCGCGCGCGAAGAAGAAGCATTCTGGGCCGCGCTTGTCGAGGACTGTTTCCTGGCCCGCTGCAAACAGGCCGGTGAAGCCGTCTCGATTGCAATCCACGACCTGCTCGCACCATTGGGCCCGCTGGCGCACCTCCGTCCATCCGCGAAGACGCAGGCTGAACCCGCCTCCTCACGCTCGCTCACCGAACGCTTGATCCGCCGTCTCTATCAGGAGCTGCGCGGCGACTGTCGCGACCTCGCCGCTGGGCATGTCGAGCAGGTCATCCGCCTCGCAACAGAATCCTCCAGCGGCAAGCGGGTGGAGCTCCCCGGCAGGATTGTGGCCGAGCGAGCGTTCAACGAGATCATTTTTTCGCGTCAGAACCCGGCTGGGCTTGGCGCGGGTTTGAAGGAAACCATTCCAAAACCGAATGCGTACCAATATGTTGTAAGCCTTCCGGACCGGGGCACAACCACTGTTTCAATCCCCGAACTCGGCACCTCGTTCCGGCTGAAAGTGATTGACTGGCCCTCAGCAGAGCGCGACACTAAAAGGGACGGTAAAGTTCTCGATGCAGCCCTTCTCCGTACGCCACTCATTCTGCGGAATTGGCGGCCCGGAGATGCTTATCGGCCTCATGGCCGGCGGCAAACCCGGAAATTGAAGCAGATGTTTCTGGCAGGGCGGGTTCCCGGCCGTGAACGCGCCGGCTGGCCCGTGCTGGAGAGCGCCGGACAGGTGATTTGGGCCCGGGGAATGCCTGCTGCAGAAGATTTTTGCGCTCGTGAGGGCACGCAGCGGGGAGTGGTGATCGAGGAAGATCACCTTTGAGGTGCCGATGAAGGTCGCATATTCACGCGGGCGTCTTTCAACACGAGTGGGCCAGCTGGGCCGGACGATTTCGCGTGACTATGCCGGGCGGACGCTGGACGTTGTCGTGATCCTCGAGAATTCGTTCTTGTTTGCTGCGGACCTGGTCCGCGAAATTTCACGCCCTGTGGTTTGCCACTTTGTGCGCTCGGAAGTGCGCGACGTCAACCTGGGCGGCCACGATCGCCGTGAAATTTTTTTCAGCGCGCCGCCGTCGTTGCGCGGCCGCGATGTCCTGCTGATAGATGCCGTGATGAACACCGGCGTGACGCAGGATTTTTTGCTGAAGCGGCTCGAGGAAGGCCGGCCGCGCACCTTGCGCGTGGCCGTCCTGTTCGACAAGCCGAAATCGCGGAAAGTGAATTTGCAGCCTGAATACACTGGCTTCGCTGCTGCATCTAAACATTGGGTGGGTTATGGGCTCAGCGGCCAGCGCGGGCTTTACCGCAATCTCCCGTACGTGGGGGTTGCCGGCGGAGCTTCCGGCTCCGGCGGCCGCAAGCGACATCAGGGTGTCCAAGCGCATCTAAAAGGATGAGGTAAGACGGTGAACTCAACAGTACGCACTATTTTATTCTGGCTATTAATGATTTTGCTCGCCGTCGTGTTGTGGAAAATGGCGTCCACCGGCGGCAAGTCCGCTCAGGAAGAAGAGCTCGGCTACGCGGCATTTCTCGACAAGGTCCAGCACGGCAACGTGAAGGACGTCACGATTTATCTCTCACCGAACAGTGCAGAGATCCAGGGCGAATACCGCGATAACGGCAAGTTCCGCGGCGTGACTGTGGCCAACACCGCCATCCCCGACATTACCAAGACGCTCCAGGACAAAAACGTCCTTTACAACTACAAGGAAGTGAAAAATGGGGACTGGCTCACGCTATTGGTGAATTTTGCTCCGCTCGCCCTGCTCATCGCCTTCTGGATTTTCATGATGAAGCAGATGCAGGCCGGCGGAAACAAGGCGCTGAGCTTCGGAAAATCCCGCGCACGGCTGCTGACGGCGCAGCAGAAGAAAGCAACCTTCAAGGATGTCGCCGGAATTGACGAGCCCAAGGAAGAATTGCACGAAATCATTGATTTCTTGAAGGACCCGCAAAAATTCCAGAAGCTCGGCGGGCGCATTCCGAAGGGCGTGCTGCTCGTCGGGCCTCCTGGCACAGGAAAAACTTTGCTCGCGCGGGCGATTGCCGGCGAAGCGAATGTTCCGTTCTTTTCAATCTCGGGTTCGGACTTCGTCGAAATGTTCGTGGGCGTCGGCGCCAGCCGCGTGCGCGACCTCTTCGAACAGGGAAAAAAGAATGCGCCCTGCATTATTTTCATTGATGAAATTGATGCCGTTGGCCGCCACCGCGGCGCAGGTCTTGGCGGCGGCCACGATGAGCGCGAGCAGACGCTGAACGCGTTGCTCGTGGAAATGGACGGCTTTGAATCGAATGAGGGCGTCATCCTGATCGCCGCCACAAACCGGCCGGACGTGCTCGATCCCGCGCTGCTGCGGCCGGGCCGTTTCGACCGCCGCGTGGTGGTCCCGCGGCCGGACGTGAGGGGCCGCGAAGAGATTCTCCGGGTGCACACGCGCAAGGTGCCGCTCTCGGACGACGTGGATTTGTCCGTCATCGCGCGGGGCACGCCGGGATTTTCCGGCGCAGACCTTGCGAACCTGGTGAACGAATCGGCGCTGTGGGCCGCGCGCCAGAACCGCAAATTCGTCACCATGATTGATTTCGAAATGTCCAAGGACAAAGTCCTGATGGGCGTCGAGCGCAAGTCCATGATTCTTTCGGACGAGGAGAAGCGCAACACGGCTTATCACGAGGCGGGCCACGCGCTCGTCGCCGCGATGACCCCCGGCGCCGATCCGCTCCACAAAGTGACCATCATCCCGCGCGGCATGGCCTTGGGCGTCACCATGCAGTTGCCGATTGACGACAAGCACACCTACACCAAGGAATTTCTCGAGTCCCAACTCGCAGTTCTGATGGGCGGGCGCGCGGCTGAGGAAATTTTCCTCAACCACATCACCACCGGCGCCGGCAACGACATCGAGCGTGCCACCGAAATTGCCCGGCAGATGGTTTGCGAATGGGGCATGAGCCTGCTCGGACCGCTCACCTTTGGCAAGAAGGAAGAGACGATATTCCTCGGCCGTGAAATCGCCCAGCACCGCGATTATTCCGAAGACACTGCCATCAAGATTGACGACGAAGTTCGCAACATCGTCACATCCGGCTACGGTCGCGCCCGCAGCATCCTGGAGACACATCGCGATGCGCTCGAGCGCGTGGCGCAGGCCTTGCTCGACCGGGAAGTTCTCGATGCAGCGGAAGTGAAGCTCTTGATGGAGGGCAAGCCGCTGCCGGAGAAGCCTCCGGCACCGCCTCCATCGGCGCCGCCGGTGCCCAGCAAGGAGCCGTCGCTCACACTGCGTCCAGAGCCGCGGCCCATCCCCGGCCTGGCCAAAGGCGAAAAGCCCGCTCCAGCATAGAATCTCCACATTGGAGAGCGGATCGAAAGAGGCGCTGCTCGTAGCGCCCCTCTTTTTCTTGCATGCTGTCGGCGTCTCGGCAGCTGTTTGCCTTGGAAGTTCTCTGCGCCCTCTTTACCCTGCCTGCCCCGAGCGCAGCCGAGGGGAGTGGAACCGAAGGGTGCGTCTCTTCACCCTGAGTGCGCGCGAAGGGTGCGGTGAATCCTCTCTCGCCTTGATTTGGCGTACAATATTTCCATGGCGAAGAAGCCGCTGGACACGTTCGAGGTCCCTTGCCCCTGCTGCCGGGCAAAGCTGACTGTGGACCGTGAAATCGGCGTTGTGCTTTCTCATGTCCCTCCGCCAAAGCCGCCGCCTTCCGTGGATCTGGACGACACGGCGTTCCTGCTGCGCCAACAGGCGGAAGCGGTGGAAGCAAAATTCCGCGCGTCCGTGGAAGCCGAGAAGACGAAAGAAGATGTCCTGGCGCGCAAATTTGCCGAAGGCCTGAAGAAGGCCAAAGACGGCCCTCTCGAAAAGCCCCTGCGCGATTTCGATCTCGACTGAAATTCTCGAAGCCCGGTTGATAATTCCTGCCAGTGGTACTGCTGCCCGGGTTGCTCGCGCTCCGCTATCGCAGTGATCTCTCCCCACAGGCAGCTTTCGATTCCGCGGAATCCAGCGCAAGAGACTTATGCTTTGACGAGAACCGTGATTCAATAGCGCCTTATGTTCCGGCGGAAAAAATATCGGCTGCGGCTGCCGTCGCGCACGCTGGTGCTGGGCGAACGAACGCTCGTGATGGGCGTCCTCAACGTAACGCCCGACAGTTTTTCGGAGCGCGCGCTTTATTTCAACACTGACGCAGCCGTGGCGCGGGCGCTTGAAATTGAGCGCGCCGGCGCGGACATCCTCGACGTGGGCGGCGAATCCACGCGGCCGGGTTCGGAGGGAATTTCTGCGGAAGAAGAGTTGCGCCGCGTTCTGCCGGTGCTCGAAAAAATTCGCGGCCGGCTCACGATTCCAATTTCTGTGGACACCAGCAAG
>JBGPZR010000072.1:0-8072 GCA_041493845.1 Terriglobia bacterium
CCATCACCGCGGCGACGATTGAACCGAGCACCACTATCAGCGTGGTCAGCATCCGGGACTGCTTGTCGTAGTAATCCACCTCGCGGCTGACGTCCACGGTCATGCGCGGGTCGGAGGTGAGCGAGTCCTTGAATTGGGCGAGCGCGTCATGAGAAGTCAGGCGCACGGTCACAGACTGAAACATGTTCTCAGGCCGGTGATAAATTTGGCCGAGGACGTGCGCGTCGCACCAGACTTCAGAATCGAATGCGGATCCGCCGGCGTCGAACACGCCGACGACGCGCCACTGCCCCCCGCCGAATTTTGTCGTATCTCCTAAGCCCAGCCCCCCATACGTGTGTGCGACGTTTCGTCCGACAATCAGTTCCGAGACTCCGGGCTGAAAAAATCGGCCTTCGACGATCTTGATCTTGCTGCGGACCTCAAGCGCCTTCGGAGAAACGCCGCGCACCTGGACATTCGCGTCTGTGCCTGTGGAGAGAAGCGGAAAAGGCGCGATGACCACAAGCTCCGGTGTCACCAGTGGGCCGTTCGCGCCTCGGGCGACCCCCGGTGCGTCCTCAATCACACGCACTTGATCCAGTTGAACACCGCTGTCCATTTCACTCGCGGAGCCGGCCCGGCGCACCAGCGCATTGTCGGGTGAGCCGGAGGACACCAGGGTGGCTTTGAATCCCTTGGCGAGCGACAGCATCGCCACAAACACTCCGACAGTTCCAGCGATCCCGAGTACGGCAACAATCGTCGAAGCCCATCGCGCTCGCACACTTCGCAGGTTGTAGATAACGGGGATCGCCATGGTCACACTCTCCGGAGCGCGTCCACAACGCGCAAACGCATCGCCCCAATCGCCGGCACAAGGCCGCTTACGGCGCCGACGGCAACAGCCAGGCCCAGACCAGCACTCATCGCCCCGAGCGACAGATAAAAATAAGGCAGCATCCCGTGCGTCGGATCCCCGACCACGACCGTGAAGCCCTTTGCGAGGAGGAGACCCACTCCGCCGCCGAGCACAGCCATGATCAGGGATTCGCCGAGAACGAGGAGCAGCACAAAGCGGTCGGAATAGCCCACCGCTTTCAACACGGCGAGTTCGGCGGTGCGCTCACGCACGGCGATGGCCATGGTGTTGCCGGTCACCAATAGCAGCGTGAAGAACACGACGCTGCCGATCGACAGAATGAGGAACTGAATATTCCCCATTTGTTTCACCCAGCCGGCTGCAAAGGCCTTCTCGGTCTCCGTGCGTGTTTCGTACGGGGAATTGGAAAATTCCTGATCGATTGCCTTCGCGATGCGTCCCGCATCATCCGGATTCTCGACACGGAGGGTGTACCAGCCGACAAGGCCTTTGAACCTGTCCGGGACGCGTTCCTCGAAGTAATCCCACTGGAACCAGAACTGTGATTCATCGTCCTGGCGCCGTGCGCCGTGATAAATTCCTTGAAGATTGAATTCCCAAGTGCCCGGAGCAAACGTTCCCTTGATCGGGATTCGGTCACCCACCTTCCACCCGAATCGTTTGGCGGTTTGAGCCCCGGCAATGGCGCCCTGACGGTCTTTGACGAAATTTTGCCACTGGTCCTCGGGCACCACGAGCTCCGGAAAAACCTCCCGCTGGGTAGCTACATCGATTGCGAATTGCGCGAAGAAATTGCGTTCGTCCTGATAAATGCCGCCGAACCAATTGTCATGTGTGATCGATTTCACTCCGGGAATGCGCAAAATGCGGTCCTTATACGATAACGGCAACGGCTGAATGATCGACACGCGGTTGATGATGACCAGTCGATCCGCACCCGCGATGTCCACTCCCTGGCTGAACGCGCCCTTCACCACAGCCAGCAGGCCAAAAAGAAAAAGGGCGACGGCGAACGAGCCGATGGTCAGCAGGAAGCGAAACTTCTTGCGAAAAAGATTGGCAAAAATCAGGCCGCGATATTTCATGCCAGGCTCCCGGCTGCAGCCTCCACGCCCTCAACTAGCACGCCCTTATTGAGGTGCAATGTCGCCTGGGCGCGTTCCGCAGCCATGGGATCGTGGGTCACCATCATAATTGTCTTGGCATACTCCTTGGAAAGCCGCGTGAGGATGTTCAAGATGTCGTCTGCGTTTTTGCGGTCCAGATCGCCAGTCGGCTCGTCGCAGAGAAGAAACGTTGGATCCGCCACAATCGCGCGCGCGATGGCCACTCGCTGTTCCTGGCCGCCGGAAAGCTGCCGAGGGTAATGATTCATTCGGTCCGAAAGCCCGACCACTCCCAGCGCCGTTTCCACATGCCTGCGGCGCTCGGACTTCGAGAGCTTGGTCAGCAGCAGCGGCAACTCTACATTCTGAAACGCCGTGAGCACCGGGATCAGGTTGTACATTTGAAAAATGAACCCAACGTGGCGCGCGCGCCACTCGGTCAATTTGTTGCCGGACATATGCGTAATCTCATCCCCGTCCACAACAATTTTCCCGCGCGACGGCACGTCCAGCCCGCCCAGCAAATTCAGGAGCGTCGTCTTTCCGGACCCGCTCGGCCCCATGAAGGCGACGAACTCGCCCTTGCCCACGTCGAGGTTGAGTCCCTGCAGGACGTGGATTTCCTCATCGCCGCGCCGATACGTTTTATCAAGCCCGCGGATCTGAATCAGACTGTTAGCATCCCCTCTGCCGTCCACTCGAACCATGTCTCGAGCTCCTATTTCTTGATTTCGATGGCCTGGCCGTCGTGCAAGTTGGCCGGCCCTTTCACGATCACCGTATCGCCCGCGCTGATGCCCGCGAATACTTCCGCGTCACTGCCGCGCGTGCCGCCGAGCGTCACCGCGTGGCGTTCGAGGCGGCCGTCCTTCACAGTAAAGACAATTTTCTTGCCGTTCTCGTCGCGCACGGCGTCCTGCGGAATCAATGCCGCGGGCACCGCTGCGCCGCTTTTCTGCTCCGGTTCGTCCCCAAGAAACGTAACTTTGATCCCCATGTCCGGCAGAATGCGCGGATCGAGTTTTAGAAAAGATATGCGCACTTTCACCGTGGCTTTCTGCCGGTCCGCCGTGGGGATCACTGTCCGTACCCGCGAGGGAATCTGCCAATCAGGATAAGCGTCCAGCACAGCGGTGACGGGCTGCCCGGGCAAAACCCGCGCGATATAGGCTTCGTTCACATCCACTTCGATTTCATTCGAATTCATATCCACAATCGTCGCAATTCCTGTGCGCGTAAATCCACCGCCCGCGGAAATCGGCGAGACCATTTCACCCAATTGCGCGTCCTTCGAAACCACGATGCCCTCAAAGGGCGCGCGAATCACGCAATTGTCCACGGCTTGCTGGGCCTCACGCGTGCGCGCCTCCGCTCCGACTACTTGCTGCTTCGCGAGCGCTATCTTCGCTCGCAGACTGTCCGCGGCGGTCCGCGCATTGTCGAGTGTTTCCTGGCTCTGCACGCCTGCGGCTTGCAGCTCCCCCGCGCGTCGCAACAGAATTTCTGCGTTCTTGAGCTGCACTTCGAAATCCGCAATGGCAGCTTGGGCCGTGTCGCGGTCTGCTCTGGCGGAATCGAGCGCGCGGCGCACGTCGGAATCATCCAGGGTCGCGAGCACATAGCCCTCTCGAACGTGCATGCCCTCATCGAAGTTCACAGCCGTCACACGCCCGGTGATCTTCGCGGCGATGGTCGCTCGGCGCCGCGGCGTCACGTACCCGCTGGCATTCAGTAGCGCAGCACGTCCACTACCCATCTTTTGCGCGATGGCTACTTCCACCACCGGCTTCTGGTTCCGGAAGGCGAGCAGGCCTCCGACGACAATCACTATGACGCCTATCAGCGCCCCGATGATGCCAAAGATCTTACCCGCCTTGCGGCCCTTGCGCTGGCCCTCACTGATGCGTAGCGAGCCCAGGTCAACGTTCGGTGAATTCGGCGATGTCGCCATCAACGCACACACTCCCAGTTACTTTGATTCGTCAATTCGGCAACTCGATTCGGGAAGGGATGTTGGCGGTGCTCTCCGCTTGCCCTTGCCGCGAGCACAATATTGTAGCTTGGGTCGCCTGCTTTTGGGTGGGGCACATCAAAGGAACGCCCGGACGTAATCTTCCGTCCGGGCGCACGAGAATCCAAAAAGGTGTTTTCGTTTGCCCGAGACCGACTCGCTGCGATCTCAGGACCAGTTTGGCGTTTGCGCTATTGTGTTGCGCACGCGCTACTGTGTTGCCGTCTTCACGGCGTCGCCCACCTGAAAACCATTGCCGACGACAACCGCGCACACCGCAGAAGCGTCATCCACATCAGTGACTTTGACAACACCGACAGGATTAGCCAGGCGGCGGATCACTTTACCTGTTGCTGGATCCTTGATTTCCTTCGTGACGCGCTCAACGCTCAGTTGATCGCCGACTTTCAGGCCGGCCTTGCTGCCGACGTTGAGAACGATTTGTCCGCCTTCCACGGCCGCCACCAGGCCGGTGACGGAAATCGTACGCGTCTGCAGCTTTGCGTTGTCCGCGATCACGCCGGCGCTTAATTGCTTGACGGCGTTGTTCACCGCTTCGCCGATAATTGTCTCCGCGAAATCGGCGCTGCCAAAGTCCACAGCTCCGGCGCCGAATCCGTGCCAGCTGCTCCCTCCGCCCGTCAGCGAGGTGCTTTCACGCGAGGACTCGCCTTTACCCTCGGCGACGCCGAGGATCTCCGCCGTGTCGATATCAACGATTCGCGCGTCAATGGAGACGATGGCCTTGCTCTTCTTGTGGGAGAAACCGCCGATGCCGAAGCCTCCCCAACCACCTCCACCGCCGCCCACATTCGTGTTTTTTGTGTCGTTGCCGAATTGCGTGATGCTGCCCACCACGATGGCGTCCACGCCCAGCAGCTTGCCGAGCCGCGCGGCTGAATTGGGGTTGGCGCGGTCGCTATTGGAGAAGTTCTGCTCCTGCATGATCTTGTCCATCGCTTTGCGTTCGATGACGGAATAGGTGCCGTCCTGGACCAGGTGTTTCACCAGCAGGTCAGAGATGCCCTTGCCCAGGTCCACATTCTGGCCGAGCACCTGTTGGGACGCAGCCGTGACGGTCGCATAGTCGAAATCAAATATCGCGATGCGCTTCTTGCGTCCCTGAGTCTGCGGAGTAGCACCGGATTCACCGGCGCCGTAGGCGGGCTGCGACTGCACGGTTGCTTCGGGCACAAGAAACGCCAGGAGGATAAGCACGAACAAAGCTAATCTCTTCATCATTGGTCTCCTGCTCGAAAATTGGTACAGAAAATACTCAACGGCCCGCCCGCTGGACCGGAATTTTACTGGCCTGAGCTCGTAAGTGTCAACATGAGTCTGGGCGCGGAAATTAATCCCATCACTCCCTGGCACGCTTCAGTCTCCACTAACATCGAACGCCGGAACGATCTGGCGCGAAGCCCAGTCAGCGCCCGAGAAACCTCTCGAGCTTTTCCACATTGGCTTCTGCCAGCTTTAGATATTTCCTGGCTTTCTCGACATCCTGCGCTTGGACCGCCGCCTGAGCCTTGTTGAGGTAGGTTGTCATACCCGCCCGGGCCTCTACCATGTCGCCCCGGAGCCCCAGTCCCTGAGAGCTTTGTTGCTGCTGCAAGTTATCCAGGCTTGCGTTCAAAGCTGCTTCACGACTCCCGAGTTGTTCCAGTTGCTGCTCGACTTCAGCCACTTCAGCAGGGTCGGGTCCGGGAGGCGGCGCCGGAGCGGCAGCAGCGGCGGCGTCTTTCTTGTCCGGCTTCCCGGAGGCCTTGTTCTTTGCGTCAGCAGCCTTCGCAGGCTCCGCCGGCTTGGCCGGAGTTGCAGAGTCCGTGGCCGCGGGATTCGGTTTGGTCGCCGCATCGGATTGTGGCGGCGTAGAACTGGAACTCTTGGATTGGGAGGAAGCTTCCTGGTTGGCCCGCGTTCCGAACCAGCGCGGGACGGAGAAGCCGGCGGCAACGAGAGCTATAAGTACAATCAGCGCTCCAAGAGTGATGTAGAGTCCGCGATGCCCGCTGCTGGTCGCTTGAGGCGGAGGCATCGGCACCGTTTGCGCCACCGGTGCCGCCTGCGATTGCGAACCTGGAGAGACAGGCGAACCGACAGCCCCGGGCACAGGAATCGTAGGCGCGGCGCGGCGAACCGTTCCGGCTCCCGCACCCGCCGCAATAGTGCCCGGGCGCGCTGCCGGTTGGAACGCCACTCCCAACTCTCCTGCGACGCTGTGCAGCGCGTTGCGAAACGCGTCTGCCGATTGGAACCGCTGAGCAGGCTCCTTCTCCATGGCCATAACGATGATTCTGCTTACTGCCACCGGCAAATCCGGCTTCAATTCGACAGGCTGTCGCGGCACTTCCTTGAGGTGCGCCTGCATAATGGCAAAGTTGCTGTCGGCTTTGAAGGGCCTTTGGCCGGTGACCATTTCGTACAGCGATACGCCGACAGAGTAGAGGTCTGAGCGTGCATCGATCGTTTCGCACTTCACCTGTTCCGGCGACATATAGGCAAGAGAGCCGAGGGTCATGCCGGTCATGGTCAAGCCCAGGTCTGGCCCAGATCGCGCGATACCGAAATCCATCAGCTTCACCACACTTTCCGGCGTCAGCATCATGTTGGAAGGTTTGATGTCGCGGTGGATGATCTGTTGCTCGTGGGCATAGCTCAGTGCCCCAAGCACCTGGTCAATGTAATTCAGCGCCTCCGCGCAGGGAATCGGGCCGCGCTCGACGCGCGAGCCCAGCGTAGTGCCCTCGACATACTCCATGATCATGACCAGTTGGTTGTCGATGGTCAGCGCTGTGCGCAGCCCGGCGATGTTCGGATGGCTCAGGCCTGCCAGCACCTTGATCTCACGCAGGAAGCGCTCGACCAGGTCTTTCTGGTCGGTCAGGTTCGGCAGGAGCACCTTCATGGCCTCGACGCGGTCCGAGAGGACGTTGCGCACCTTGTAAACTTTGCCCATTCCTCCGGCGCCCAGCACTCCGAGGATCTCGTAATCACCTTTTCGTGTGCCGACCAGTTCCTCGCTCATTTCTTCACTCTCCTGCCGCGCGCCGTTCGGTTGGGGTTAGATAGGTTGGTGGAGTTAAGGAGTGTGTAGCGTGTTGTGATGACGTGTTCACTACGTTCCACAAAACGGACTCCTGCCCTACTTTTGCTTGGGGAAATATTGCACGCGTCGCGGTGAGAATGCAAGAAATCAGAATGAAGCGAATGGCAACGAAATGCGGAGTGCAAGGGTGAGTGCGGTGGATGTCGGACGGGGACGAGACAAAGAGGCTGGGAGGCAATTGTGGCCGGAGGTAGAAGTGGCAAATGAAGTGGAAGCCGGAGAAAAAGTCAAACGCGCAAAAATTACTTCAGCAGCCGCTGCAGTTGGTGTTGATGTCTTTAACCGGATAGAGCGGGCGGGTCCGAACTTTGTGAGCGCCATCACTCAGGAATATGAGCAATATCACAGAAGAACGCCTTCGCGGTGTACTAAAAAGTGGACGGTCGGTAGATGAGGGGTTCGCGCGATATGTAGGCACAGCGCGAAGCGCTGATGCATCCATCGAAGTTCCTCGAACGCTCGACAAGGGCATGTGGCTCTTGGAACCGCGATTCCAAGACACGTACGCGGTCCACGAGCGGAACAATCCCTTCATCTTCGACCAATTGCGTTTTTCGCCCGGCCTTTGAACTAGAGATGGTTTGGAAAGGAGCAAGATGATGAAAAAGATTTTGTCATTGATGGCTATGGTTGCGCTGTTTTGCTTGCCTGCGTATGCGCAAAAGGATGAAAACAAGCGTATTAAGAATGCCGGCAAAGTGATGGTTGAGATTCTCAATATTCCCGACGATATTCCGGAGGATATTCTGGACAAGGCGGAATGCGTCATCGTTCTGCCTTCGGTGATGAAATTTGCAATCGGGTTTGGGGGCAGTTACGGTCGCGGCGTGATGACTTGCCGGAGCGGCAAGGATTTCAGCGGACGTTGGAGTGCGCCTTCCATGATGGCGCTCGAAGGTGGAAGCTTCGGCCTGCAGTTGGGAGGCCAAGCGACAGACTTTGTCTTGTTGGTGATGAATCAGCGCGGGGCTGATTCTATTCTCA
>JBGPZR010000441.1:0-2237 GCA_041493845.1 Terriglobia bacterium
CTCCGGCAAACAACAATCTGGCCTACTTCTCACACACGGTAGGATTCGGACTGCGTTATCCCACGCCGGTGGGGCCGGTGCGTGTGGACTTCGGCTATCAGATCAATCCCGCGCAATATCAAGCGACCGTCCCGCCGTCAACGACGGCGCAAACTTTCCGGCTTCCGCACTTCCAATTTTTCTTCAATATCGGACCCATCTTCTGATGCCGCGCACGATCTTCATTTTCGTCCTTGCCGCAACGCTCTTCGCGTTCGGGGCGCAGTCTGCCCGCGCGCAGTCGCAATCCCACTCACAGTTGCTTCTGGCAACCTCGGGGGCGGCGGCTCAAACCATTGATGGCGTGGCGGTACGGATCGAAGACGACATACTGACCGAAAGCGAACTGCGAGAACTCGCCGCATTCCAGCAGCTTGTTGAGGGACATTCGAAAACGCGCGCCGAGCTGATCCGCGAGCTGGCCGCCCAATGGATCGTGCGCGGCGACGCCAACACGGCAAAATTTCCCCGGCCCTCGCAAGCCGATGTGGACCGCGCCTATTCGGAATTAATGAAGCAGTTCAAGTCGCCGAAAGAATTCCAGGCCCGCTGCGCTGCTGCCGGGCTGACGGAAGCAGGAGTCCGCCGGATGCTTGAGGAGCAGCTCTATCTTTCCCGCTTTATTGATTTTCGTTTTCGGCCCGCCGCGCAGATAAGCGATGAAGACGTTGAAAAGTACCACCGCGAGGAATTTGCGCTGCAGCTCAAAGCACGCGGAGAGCCGGTTCCGCCAGTGGAAGAGGTGAGCGATACCATCCGAGAAGTTCTGATCCAGCGCGCAATCAGCGAGCGCGCGAGCAAGTGGCTCGACGAGACACGCGACCGCTTGAGAATCGACGTGGTGGCCCAGGGAGACGGCTCGTGAGCATCCGCTGGTCCCGTTGGTTCCGGCTTGCGCTGGCGATTGTTCTCGCTGTCGCCGTGGTCATGGTCGTCGCGTTCGAAGCAGGTCTCGTCGAGCGCTGGGTGCGCCAGATCGTCATCAAGCAGCTCGAACAAAATACTGGCGTCCGCGTGGAACTCGGCTCATTCCACCTGCATACTTGGCGGCTGCGCATCGAGATCGGTGATCTAACGCTCCACGGCCTGGAGGCAGCGGGAATGCCGCCGCTGTTCCATGCCGCGCACGTGGACCTGCAGATTCATGTTCTTTCTTTCTGGGGCAGGCAGTTTGTGCTCGATGAATTGCTGATTGATCGCCCGCAGGTGGCGGTGCGATTCGACAAGAACGGTCACAGCAATCTGCCGGCACCGAAAATACAGACAACGAATCGCCCCTGGCGCGATACGCTGTTCCATCTGCGAATTGGCCGCTTGGTGCTTCGCGACGGCAGCGCGAACATCAACGACCGCCGCTTTCCCCTCGAAATCCACGGGCAGGACCTTGAATTTCTGCTTCACTACGATGCTCCCGCGCCCGGCGCCGAATCCTACGTCGGCAATTTCAGGTGGCAAAAGGTGGAACTCGCGGAGCGGCGCGATGTCCCCTTCCGCTTCGACATTTCCGCAAAATTCACGCTCCATCGGGACGCTTTTGAGCTCGATGAGCTGGTGTGGAAGCTGCCTCATTCGGAGCTGAATCTCCGGGCTGAGTTGCCGACCTTCGCCCGTCCCGATTGGAATGTGCGCTATCGCGGGCGGCTGTCGCTGGCCGATGTGCGCACGATTCTGCGCCAGCCCACCACGCCGGACGGCATTGCCGAATTTTCCGGCCTGGGGAGCTACGTTTCAGGCGAATGGACCGGCAGCGGCCACTATTCCGGGCGCGAGATCAGCATGCCGTATGAATGGTTCCATGCGCGCGGGATCGAGACTTGGGGCGATTTTGAAGTGGCGCAGCGGCGCCTGGTGGTTCCGAAATTCGGAATCCGCGCCCTCGCAGGCGCCATCAACGGCCGCCTGGAGATGGATTTCAGGAACCTTGCTTTTCGAACCGAGACGCAACTGCGCGGCGTAAGCCTCGCCGCCACATTCCACGCTGTAGACAACAAAAATTTCCCTGTGGACACGTTTCACTGGGACGCGCGGATGGAAGTGGACTCTGTGAATACCTGGGAAGCCAACTTTAAGCATTTCCGCTCGAAAGGCGAATCGCGATGGTCCCCGCCGGAGACGCTTGTCCCTGGAATGCTGCCGGTGTCGGCGCGGATTGAATACGACTACTCCGAAGACACTCAGGCAGTGGCGCTCAAGCAAAG
>JBGPZR010000189.1:0-5071 GCA_041493845.1 Terriglobia bacterium
ACGGATTTACCGCTACGTCTTCGACGAAAATGAGTTCCTTTCGCCCTATGGTGTCCGCGCGCTTTCGAAATACCACGGCGAGCATCCCTTCGTGATCCACCACGACGGCCAGGCATACTCCGTGGATTATGAACCCGCCGAGTCCACCACAGGTTTGTTTGGCGGCAATTCAAATTGGCGCGGGCCGGTGTGGTTCCCCATGAATTTCCTGCTGATTGAATCGCTGCAGCGCATTCACTTTTACTACGGCAACGAGTTCAAAGTGGAATGCCCCACCGGCTCCGGGCAGCAGAAGACGCTGTGGGGGGCGGCCACGGAAATTTCGCACCGCTTGATGCACATCTTTATGCGCCGCGATGGCCGCCGGCCGGTGTACGGCGGCGTTTCACTCTTCCAAAATGACCCGCACTGGCGCGACTTCATCAGCTTCAACGAGTATTTCCACGGCGAGACAGGCGCCGGCCTGGGCGCCAACCATCAGACTGGATGGACGGCACTGGTTGCGAAGCTGATCGAGCAGAGCGGGGAATAGCTCACACTTAGAAGTCCGCTACCAAGCCCAGCCCCAGCGAAACGCGGTTCACGTAGTTGAAATAAGACACGGTCAGGACGGTTTCGCGCACAGCCGCATCATCCCACCCGGCTTTCTTCAGCGTCTCGATATCTTCGTCCTCGATATCGTAGGGCTGGCGCGTCAGCTTGTCGGCGAACCGGAACAGCGCTTTTACTCTTGGCTCCACGGGTGCATTGTCGTAATCGGTGGTCAGCTTCCGCGCCAGCGCTTTGTCCACGCCGAAGCGCTGTAGCAGCTCCATGTGAATGAAAATGCAGTAAGCGGATGAATTGATGCCGCTCACCACCACTCCGATCTGTTCTTTCACAACCGTCGAAAGCGCGCCGTCGCCCATCACCGCCTCGCTCAGTTGTAGTTGCCCTTCAATCGCTTTCGGCATTGCGCCAAGCGCCTTGAAATAGTGCGGGATGAATCCGAAGTGCTGCTCGATGCTCCGGTAGAGTTCCCGAAGGTGCGAGTCGGCCTGCGATTCTTCTATCTCTTTGACGTATGGCACGGGGTTGCTCCTGAGAAAAACTGTGGGCCAGCAGAGCTGATACTTTACCTGCTTCTTCGAGGAGCCGCAACTTGGCCAGACGCTCGCGCAAAAATACGGGGAATGCCGGATTCGCCCTACTCGTTCCGGGAGCTCGCCGCTGTTTCAACCAACTCGATGAGGACTTTCTTGCTTGGCGGCGTTGGAATGAGGAAGAAATTTACGCGCGTTCCGTCGGCGCCCGCCCGTGTCATAGGGTAGATCGGTTCGAGCTCGAATCGTTTGCGCAGGATCTCCGTGGCGCGGTCCACGTCACGCACGAGCAATTCGATCTGCTGAATGCCTTCGCCGAATTTTTGCAGAAATCGTGCGATAGAGCCTGCTCCGCGCGGGTCCTTCGTGGTCAGCAAGTCCAGCCGCACGCCGTGTCCGAAGTGAAGCTCAAATTCCTCCGCGTCCTGGTCCGGCGGAACATTCGCCAGGCGCGGCGATCCGTTCGCGATTCGTATCCGGCTGAAATTCTCTCGCTCGACCGCCAGCCCCACAGTCGTTTCCGGGGAATGAGATTCGCCCATGACCAACAACCCCGCCAATTCCGGGTCGTCCAGCCACTTTGCAACCGCTGGCCCTGCAAGTCTATTGCCCTGCTGGAATATTTCCGTGGCGGCTCTTTCGCGCTGGCTAGGCTCCGCATCGCCAAGGCGGCGAATCAGCAATGCCATTTCATCAGGCTGGGACATGCGAGGCCTCGCGCGATGAGTTCAACTAAGGGGTAGCCCGAGTGGGCGGCACCACATTCGCATTTGACAGCGCAATTCTCGTTATCTCGCCGGCACGCACCGCTACAGGCAGATCCCATCGCGGCCGTGTATCACCCACCGCCGCGGTCACGTCGAGCGTGCTCAGCCAGTAATTTCCTGGGGGAATCCCGTGCAGAAAGCCCTGCCCCTGCAGGTCCGTCTCAGTTCGCGCCACCAGGTACTTCGACTGCGCCAGGGCGAGTGTCTGCCGGTGAATCTCCGGCAGGCTCATCGCCTGCATCTGATCCCACTTGTTCGACGGATCAAGTTCCTCGAGATTGAGGTCCATGCCGGCGGTGCTCTTCGGATTGTCTGTCAGGAATCGCTTGACGGCGTCGTGATATTCGGTCTTCAGCCGTTCGAACTTCGCCGGATCCTTTCTCTTGTCCGAGGGCTTGTACTTGGGAGTGGGGAATACGATCGTTTGGTCGCCGCTATTTCTTTGCACATAGGCGTCGAAGAATTCCGGCACACTCATGATGTCGTCTACAGTCAGTTTGTTGACGAATTCCTCTCCGGTCAGCCTGACCCAATGGTTTTTCTTCATCCACTGCTTCATTTCCTTCGACTCATCGAGCAGGTCGATGAATGCATTCACGTCAGGCTTTGGGTAGAGCATCGCCGCTTCTTTGTTGACCTCCGCGAAGCTCTTGCTCAGGAGGTAAAAGGGGAATCCCCGGACGGGTTCTTCGAGTCCCCCCGACGGAGTGGCGCGCGCGACAAATTCGACGGAGCCCGCCTGCGCCATCGCGCGCGGCGCAGCAGAAATCAGAGAGAAGATCACGAGGACTGCTGTGGAGCCGGCGTTTTTCATCCCGCTCATCGTAGCAGATGCACAAGCGCGCAGATACGGCATGGTCCGAACGGTTAACGTCGTCTGGTTGCGCAAAGGCACACAACCGCGGGGGTGACACAAGCCTGGAGGGTAAAAATCGTGCTGTTACACGAAGGAGAGTCTAGTAAAGGTGGAAAGTCACTTCGATGGTCTGTCTTACGGGAGCCGGTTTCCCACCCGGTCCCAGGGCCGGCTTAAACCGCCAGGTGCGTACCGCCGCAATCGCTTTTTCGTCTAGGCCCAGCCCAAGACCCTTCACAATCTGAATGTCGGTTGCGCGTCCGTCGGCTGTGATGATTGCGACCAAGGTGACCACGCCCTGGTACTTGGCCTTCATCGCCTCATCGGAGAATTCCGCGCGCGGGCAGTACAGGCACTGCGGGTAGCCGTAGCCGCCAGTTCCCGCGTTGAAGATCCCGCCGCCCGTGCCGCCACCTTCTCCGGGGCCAACGCCACCGCCAGTGCCGCTCCCAACGCCGCCGCCGCTCCCTGACCCGATTCCCGCGCCGCTGCCGGGTCCGTTTGAATCATTGATCACTTTGCTCAGCGGATCGCCCCAGTTGGCCATATTGGGGCTCGCCAAATGCAGGTCAGGCGGTCCAATCACGGTCGGTGTAGCGAGGAGCCTCGCATCCACTGGCCTCACCGAAGGAGGCGTCAATTGCACCATAGAAAATTTGGGCAGGCGGCCTTTGCTCGCAGGCAGCGCCTCATGCGCGCCGCCACCGCCACCGCCTGCCGCGACCTTTTTTCCGGAAGGCATCACCGGCTTATAGGGCGAAATCAAGTCGACGCTCGTCACCTGCATATTCTTTGCCTGCGTCGTTCCCGGGGACATCAATGCCGGCAGCAGGGGCACGATCACGAGCACCAGCACCAGCACATGGAACGCCAGCGAAAGCGCTTGCACGCGTGTGAACTGCGTATTCTTCGACCAGATTTCCGGCACCGCCACCGGCTTGCTCGAAACCTTCAGCGGTGGCAGCTTGGGTGGAAAAATCGTATCGCGCAAATTCTGCCAGAAGCCGCCGAATCCCGTGTTCCAGTTGACCAGCAGGTCGGATTTCACCTCGCCGCGCGGTGCTGAGTGGAAAAATTCTTTGAGGTTCTCGCCCATACCTGCGCCAAATCCCGGCATCCGGAATGCCGTCGTCTGGCCCGGGCGTAACTTCGCCGGGCGCTCCACCAGGAAATCACGCAGGTTGGAGAGAAGGTTCTGCAGAGGAAACCCGTGCACGCGCGCAGGAAGCCGTCCAAGCCGCAGCGTTGGCTCGGAGGTCGAGCGGCCGATTTTATCGAGTTCTGAGGTCCCGTCTGCCATTATTACTGCCTGTGCTCTCCGCCGCCTGACTACTAAATATTAGACGCCCATCCGTGAAAAAGGATGTCTGGCCGGGCACGGCTGACACGCTTCACAATTCATTGTAACATACGCCGAGCAAATGGTGATTTGCGTTACACCGGTTTGCAACAGCGGAAAGGTCTCCTGACTCCCACGAAATGGCCAAACCCCTCGACCTGAAGAGTACCCTGAATCTTCCCAAGACCGATTTCCCGATGAAAGCGAAATTGCCGGAGCGCGAGCCCGAGCAACTGGCTGCCTGGGAGCAGATGGGTTTGTATCAGCGCATACTCGAGGCGCGTAAGGACGCGCAACTCTTTGTTTTTCACGACGGCCCGCCCTATCCCACCGGCGAAATCCATCTCGGCACCGGCCTGAACAAGATTCTGAAAGACCTGGTCGTGAAAACTAAGACCATGGCCGGATTCCGCACGCCCTATATTCCCGGCTGGGATTGCCACGGCTTGCCCATCGAGACGAAAGTCGAAAAAGAGCTGGGCGGCAAAGGAAAAGTATCCCCTGCGGAGTTTCGCCGCATGTGCCGCGAATTCGCAGCGGGCTACATTGACGCGCACCGCCGCGAATTCAAACGCCTGGGCATCTTCGGACAGTGGGAAAAGCCCTACCTCACGATGAACCCGGATTACGAGGCCTGCATTGCCGGCGCCTTCCTCACCTTCCTCGAAAAAGGCTACGTCTATCGCGGCCTCAAGCCGGTCTATTGGTGCATCTACGACCGCACGGCTCTCGCCGAAGCCGAAGTCGAATACGAGGATCACACCAGCCCTTCGATTTGGATTAGATATCCAGTCGCCTCCACGCCGCCACCAGGATTTCCAGGCAATGAACGCTTGTATGCAATTGTCTGGACGACTACACCGTGGACACTACCTGCAAGTAAGGCGTTGGCATTCGGTAGTGACATTTCGTATTCCATCGTTGAAGATGACCGAGGAGATCTTTACCTTCTAGCCTCCGAGTTAATAGATGGTGTGTCTGCGGCGACAGGCTTGCATCTCAATCCATCCACCAAGACGCCCGTTCC
>JBGPZR010000437.1:0-2273 GCA_041493845.1 Terriglobia bacterium
ACCACCGTCCCATGCGAGCGAAAGCGCCCGCAGGTTTAGCCGCGTGGCGGACGACGATGGCGGTAATGTTGTCTTCCCCTCCCGCCTGATTGGCGAGCTCCACGAGCCGGCCGGCAGCTTCCTGCGCGTCTTCGGCATCGCCAAGGATCGCAGCGATCTGCGCATCCGAAAGCTCGCGCGTGAGCCCGTCGGAGCAGAGCAGGATCGTGTCGCCCTCGAGCAAGAGATGTTCGTCCACTTCCACCTGCACATCGGGATCTACACCCAGCGCGCGAAGGAGCACGTTCTGCAGATTGCTGCTGGCGGCTTCCTGCACGGTCATCGAGCCACGCCGCACCTGCTCCGCGACGAAGGAGTGATCCTGCGTGAGCTGCTCGAGTTCTCCGCCGCGCAGGCGATACGCGCGGCTGTCGCCAACGTGCGCCAGGCTCATGCGCTGGTCCTTGAGCCAGATGGCAACCACTGTGGCGCCCATCCCGTGCTGGTCCGGGCTCTGCTCTGCCGCCTGGTGCACGACGCGGTTCGCGAGGCGAATTCCGCTTGCCAGCCGGTTCGAGGTCTCCGAGACTCCTGCGATCCGGATACCTGTATTGGCCGATGACGGATTCACTTGTGCTTCGCGGCAGTACGCGACGATGGTTTCGGTAGCGAGCCGGCTGGCAACTTCTCCGGACGCCTGGCCGCCCATGCCGTCCGAGAGAACGAACAGATTCATCTCCGGCGCGAGGCAGAAGCTGTCCTCATTGTTTTCGCGGACGCGTCCCGCGTCGCTACGCGATCCAAAATCCGTCACCATGCCTTGCCCCTGACCCCGCAAATTCTTCGCCACCAGAAAATTTGGCGTCAACAGAGTTCGCTCAGTCAATTCACGCCCTCGGAGTGACCCTGCCCATCCGTTCATCACTCGTTCGAATTCTGATTCCCCGCTGGAGCCGCGACCACATGGACACCGGCAAAACCCTGCGTCTTGAGCCATTCCATGACGCTCGGTATTCGTTTCGCCCCGAACGGTCCCGCAAAAACCACGTACGCTTCTCCACCAGCGCCATGCCTGGTCAACATTTTCACTTCCAGCCCCAAGTCCTTGAGCTTCTTTTCCGTGGCTTGCGCGCGATCTTGCTTCTGGTACCGCCCGATCCAAAGATATTTCGAGCCATTCATCGCTGCAGCGGAGCCGGTCTCACCGAATGCCTTATCTGCACGCTGCTGCACGTCAATCGGGGCTTCATCTTTTGCCCCCGGGTGTGCGGGCTTCTTCGCAGGCGCAATCGGCGACGGAGCCGGTGGAGCTGCCGCGACCGTTTTGGCAGGCGCGGGCCTGGCGGCAGGAGCTTTTGGAGCAACAGTGGACGGCTTGGTTTCCGTTGTAACGGCGTCAGGTGCCGGTGAAATCACGAGCGCGAACTCGGGCGGCTTCGGCGCGGGCAAGTGGGCGGGTGGCGGCAATTGTTCAGCCGATTTCGCCACCGCGGCCCAGCGCGATGCTGCAGCAGCACCGAAAACAATCAAAGCCCCCACCAGAACCCACGCGATAGCCGGTGTGCGCTTCGGCTCCGCCCTGGTCGCTGGCGAAATAGCAGGACCTGGCGTCGAGCTGTGGCTCGAATTCGTGCGCGGAATGCTTGCCGACGGGGTCGGGTTCGCCGACGCGGCCGCAGACCGCAAGGCATTTTCAAGCTCGGCGACCGATTGAAAACGGTTCCCCGGCTCCTTTTCGAGACACTTCAAAATGGCGCGCTCGATTCCAACCGGAATCGAGGGATCCACTTCGTGCGGCAGCTTGGGCGATTCGCGTATCTGTTTCAGCGCGACCGCAACGGCCGTGTCAGCCTGGAACGCCTGCGTGCCTGTGAACATCTCGTAGAGCATCAAGCCCAGCGAGTAGATGTCTGTGCGGTAGTCCACTGGCTTCCCCGCGACCTGCTCGGGAGCCATGTAGGCTGGCGTTCCGACCATCGAACCGGTAAGGCGCGTGAGCGACTCCATGGAGCGCGCGATTCCGAAGTCCATGATCTTCACGTTTCCCTGAGCATCAATCATCACGTTTTCGGGCTTCAAATCGCGGTGAACGATTCCCTGGGCGTGCGCTTCCTTCAATCCGGAGCAGATTTGCTGTGTCACGCTGATGGCTTTGCGCACCGGCAGCCCGCCGAAGCGGTTCAGCACCGATCGCAGGCTTTCGCCCTCGACGAATTCCATGGAGGTATAGGCAATTCCGCCGATGCGATTGAATTCGTGCACGCGGCAAACATTCTTGTGCGTAATCTTGCGGG
>JBGPZR010000108.1:0-6986 GCA_041493845.1 Terriglobia bacterium
CATTTTCGAAATCCTACGGCCTCGCCGGGCTGCGCATCGGCTACGGCGTCGGCCCGGCCGACCTGCTCACGGAGATGAACAAGATTCGCGGCCCGTTCAACACGTCGGGCGTCGCCCAAGCCGCCGCTCTCGCCGCGCTCGACGACGAGGAACACGTCCGCCGCTCGGTGGAATCGAATCGCGCCGGGCTCGCGCAGTTGGAGGCCGGCCTCAAAAAGCTCGGCATTCGCCCTGTGCCCTCAGTCGCAAATTTCATTTTGATCGATTTCGGGTTCGACGCTGACCCGCTGGCCGCTGAACTGATGAAGCACGGCGTGATTGTGCGTCCCATGCGCTGGATGGGTTTTCCCAATGCGATTCGCGTATCCGTGGGCACCCAGGCAGAAAATGAAAAGTTTCTTCAGACGCTCGCGGAGCTTTATGCGCCCGCCGCGCGCAAACCCGAGGCGAGCTCGAAAAGGGGAAATGGATGAGTTCCGAGGGAGGGTCGCGCTTGGATCCAAGCCATCAACAGGCGCCCGCCGCCGGCGATCCGATCGCGCAAATTCTCAAAACCAGCAAGACCATCGCTGTCGTCGGCCTTTCCAGCCGACGCCTGCGCCCCAGTTACGGCGTGGCCGAGTATTTGAAATCCGCGGGCTATCGCATCATCCCTGTCAACCCGCGGGAAACCGAAGTGCTCGGCGAAAAGAGCTACGCGCGGCTCGAAGACATTCCTGAACGCGTGGACATTGTGGACATTTTTCGCCGCTCCGAATTCGTCCCCGAGATTGTGGAATCCGCCATTCGCATCGGCGCCCGCGCTGTCTGGATGCAGGAAGGCGTCGTGCACCCGGAAGCCGCCGAACGCGCGCGCCGCGCGGGAGTCTTCGTAATCATGAACACCTGCATTGCCGAAGAACACGCCCGCAAAGCGTTCCTGAAAAACACCTGAACTGCCGCTGCGGTCATTGCAGCGGATAGACCTTCAAAATTCTCCTGCCCGGGTCGGTCACGACGATGGAGTCGCCATCGGGCGCGATTCTGAAATCGTGAACCAGCAAATCATGCAGAATGGGCCGAAAACTTCCATCGGTTAGCCCCACCCAGACCAGGTCGCCCGACTTTTCTTCCGGCCCGCGTTTCAGCAGCACGCGCCGCTCGTCTCGCGCGAATTCAAAGCGCCCGATCCCTGCACGCACGCGCGCTGGCTTTTGCGGATTCGCGACATCGACCACCGTGATAGTGTCTCCATTCTCGAAATACCCGATCCGTTTGCCGGAAGACGGGACACTCAGCCTGCCGAAGAATTCCTCCAGGCGCGAAATCTCGCGGACCGTTTCATTCACCAAATCGAGCTGCACGAGCGCCAGCCTGCCCGAAACGCTCAAATTTCGTCCCACGGCAAATGCCTGATTCCTTTTTGTGTCCCAGGTGACGGCATCGAAAGTGTGCCCTTCAAACAGCTCGGTGATTTTTCCGTCCGCCGGGCGCAGACGCATGATCTTGTACGGGCCGACTCCCGTCAGGTAAACAACCGTCTGGCCATCCGCCAGCCACGCGCCATTCCACGCATCCTCGATGAACCGCGACTTCGATCCCGCAACCTTGATCTCCTGCCCGTCTTCTTCGAGCAGCGCGATTTGTTTCCCGCCCGTCACCGCCGAGATATCTTCCGTCGAGATTATCTGCACGTTCATGTTCATCGCGATCCGCCGGCCATCCGGCGACCACGCCAGCGAATCCACCACGTACGTTGTTGGCGGCGGGACGGGCATGAACTTGTCGCCTTCGACGATGCGCTTCTTGCCCCCGCTGGGCGTCACAACCCAAATATCGTCGCGCTCGATCAGGATCTTCTTGATGCGCTTCATCCGCGGCACCGCGCAGGCGATTTTGTTGTCCTGCGACACCGCAAACGCAGCCACATCCTCCTCGAACAGCAGCCGGGGTTTCTCTTGCGAGAGGGAAGTACTCGCCGTTGCGAGGATCATGACCAGTAGGGCGACCAGGGCAGGGAATTGCCGGACGCGGTTTCCGTACCGCTGGCGTCCCGCCAACGCTCTGTTTTCAATTCTCAATGGACCACCTTGGTGAATCCCGACACGGCAAAATCTTCTCAACTCTGCAATCTCCGGAGTAGCAGTAACAGTCACCGTCACGCTTTCTTCTGAATCCGCCGAATTTCTTCCAGCCGCTGCCGGATGCGCGCTTCAAATCCCTGATCGGTCGGCTTGTAATACGTGCGCC
The DNA here is from genome assembly GCA_041493845.1 of Terriglobia bacterium. Lineage (GTDB taxonomy): Bacteria > Acidobacteriota > Terriglobia > Acidiferrales > UBA7541 > Palsa-295. The sequence continues at coordinate 2,230 of JBGPZR010000108.1, forward strand.
CTGCGAGACTCTCCGGCAGACAGGTCATGTCCGTTACTTTCTCTTCCGCGTTGTGGGCGTACTGATAGCCCTTGCCGTAGCCGATGTGGCTCATCAGCCCGGTCACCGCATTCCTTAGATGCAGCGGGACGGGCTCCGCAATCGTGTTCTGCAAATCTTTCTCGACCGCGCCGTAGGCCGTGTACACCGCGTTCGATTTCGGCGCAAGCGACAAATACACGGCCGCCTGCCCGAGCGCCAGGTGTCCTTCCGGCGGCCCGAGAAACTCGAACGCTTCTTTCGCCGCCAGCGTCACCGCGAGCGCCCCTGGTTCCGCGAGCCCGATGTCTTCGCTGGCCATGCGCACCATGCGCCGCGCCAGATACAGTGGGTCTTCGCCGGATTCGAGCATCCGCGCCAGCCAGTAGAGCGCCGCGTCCGGGTCTGAATTTCGCACCGACTTGTGCAGCGCGGAGATGAGATTGAAATGCTCTTCGCCCCCCTTGTCGTAGGGCAGAAGTTTTTTCTGCAGCACGTCTTCGAGCCGCGCCTCGGTGACCACACGCCGCCCGTTGGCGTCAGGGGCCGTCCCCAGCACCAGCGCTTCGAGCGTGTTGTAGGCCGCGCGCGCGTCGCCATTCGCAAGCACCGCAATGCGGTCGAGGATTTTATCGCTGATCTCAATCTGTTCTTTTCCGAGCCCTCGCTCTTCATCCTTCAGGGCCCGGCGCAGCAGGTCGAGGATCTGCTCTTGCGTGAGGGCGCGCAGCACGTACACCTTCATCCGCGAAAGCAACGGCGGAATCACTTCAAACGAGGGATTCTCAGTGGTGGCCCCGATCAACAAAATGTTTCCCGCCTCCACGTGCGGGAGGAATGCATCCTGCTGCGCGCGATTGAAGCGGTGCACCTCGTCCACAAATACAATTGTCCGCCGCCCATAGTGCCGCGCGCGCTCCGCCTGCGCCATCACTTCCTTGATTTCCTTAATCCCGGCGAGGACCGCGCTGAAGGGGATGAATTCTGACTGCGTGCTGCGGGCAACAATTCGCGCGAGCGTGGTTTTCCCGCATCCCGGCGGCCCCCAGAGGAGCATCGAGCTCAAGTCGTCGCGCTCAATCTGCGTCCGCAGCGGTTTCCCCGGCCCGAGTAAATCTTCCTGCCCGATAAACTCATCGAACGTCTGCGGACGCATGCGGTCCGCCAGCGGCCGCCCCGCCCGCGGTTCTTCTTCTGCCGGAATCGCTCGAAACAGTCCCACTACTTTGCCTTCCTTTGGCGCGCCGCTTCAAACAAAACCACCGACGCAGCCACGCCTGCGTTCAGCGATTCGACCGCCTCGCTGATGGGAATCGAAATCGTCGCATCGGCTGCGTGCAAGACCTCCGGTGGCAGGCCCGCGCCTTCGCTGCCGATAAATATCGCCGCCGCGTCGCGCAAGTCTGCGTTCAATTCGTTGATGTCGCTCGCCGCGAGGTGCGACGCTGCCCTCGCCGCAAAAATCTTCACCCGCGCCATCTTCAACTGCGCCAGCAGCACCGGAACCGCCATCCCGCGCAGCACGGGCAACCGCAGCGCCGATCCTGCCGAAGCCCTCACCGCCTTCGGCGACCAGGGATCCGCCGTCCCGCGCGCCGCAACCACTCCTGTCGCGCCAAACGCCTCGGCCGACCTGATAATCGTGCCGACGTTGCCGGGGTCCTGCACACCGGCCATGACCACCACGAGCGGCGCAGCTTCACGCATTGGTCCTGGCCCGCGCAGCACGTCTTCGAATCCCCACGCAGGCTGGCGAAACAGCGCCGCTACGCCCTGCGGCGCCTCCGTCCCTGCCACGGTCGCGAACAATTTGTCCGTGGTGCGCAAAACCCGCGATCGTGGGATCCCAGCCTCGGTCTGCGTCGCCGCGGCAAGAATTCTTTCCAACTCGCATTCGCCTGCGTCGCTCACCAGCAATGCCTCGGCCACGAGTCCGGATCGCACCGCGTCCTCGATCAACTTCGGCCCCTCGACGCCAATCGGCTCGTCTTGCCCCGGCCCGGTCCCACGCAGCGCGGCCCGAAATTTCTTCAGCCACTTGTTGTCCCGGCTGGTAATCACGTCTGAACCGCTGTCGCGTTCCCGTACGCGCGGTGCTTGCTGCGCCCTCTTTGGTCCCTCCGCACCCGATCGCCCGTGCTCGCCCGTTGATTCGCGTTCAGCCATGCCGCAAGCCTAACAAACGCTTTGCGCCGCGTAAACCAAACGTCGAGGCCTTTGCGATACCCCGCGACAGATGATCTGCGACCCTCGCTACTCTCTGTGCTTCCTTTTCCTTGCCCCTCCTGCGTGCCCTGTGATAGCTTGCCGAAGATTCAGGGGCGTAACCCGCCGCGAGCAAAAATTTGCCGGTCGAAGTTCTTAAAATTTCAGCGGAAGCCCCGGAGCAGAGCGTCGTTGACTATTCCGCGGGTTTCATCCGGCGCGGCTGCGTCGTCGGCATTCCCACCGACACGTTCTACGCGCTCGCTGCCGACCCCTTCAACCTCGCCTCCATCGAGGAAGTATTCCGCATCAAGGGCCGGCCGGAAACGAGGGCGCTCCCGATCCTGATCAGTTCCATCGAGCAGGCCGTCACGCTCATCCGCGACGTTCCCGACGTGTTTCTCACGCTCGCGCACAAATTCTGGCCCGGCGCGCTCACGCTGGTTGTCGAAGCCACGCACCGCCTCCCGCTCAAAGTCACGGGGAACACGGGACGCGTCGCGCTGCGCTGGCCCGATTCGCTCATAACATCCGCTCTGATCGAAGCCGTCGGCGGCCCGATCACCGGCACGAGCGCCAATCTCTCCGGCTTTCCTTCCTGCACCAATGCGCAGCAGATCGTGAAGCAACTCGGCGACCGTCTTCCGCTCATCCTCGATGCCGGCGATACCGGCGCGATCCTGGCCTCCACCATCGTCCGCGTCACCGGTAATGACTGGACCATCGCGCGCGAAGGCGCCATCCCCGAAACTGAGATCCAGGCCGCGCTGCGTCGTTAGCGCGAGCGGCTGTGCTAGACTCGCGAACCAGCGAGTCGAAAATCCCAGGCCGCTGGACTCCACCGCGCATGCCTGAGCGAAGGACTGCGAACATGCTCAAATTTTTCTATTCGGCCACTCCGCGCATGCGGCGGCGCTTGAAGGGCATCGCTCTCGGAATCGCTCTGCTTCTCAATGCTCGCGCCTTTGCCGCCAATCATCCGCTCGACTCGCTCAGCCAGGAAGAAATCGCCACCACGATACAGGTGCTGAAGGCCGCAGGCAAAGTGACTGACGCAAGCCGCTACATGTCCATCGCCTTGCGCGAGCCGCCCAAAGAGGACGTCCTCAAGTTTAAGGCGGGCACGCCGTTCAGCCGCCAGGCCTTTGTTGTGGTGCACGAGCACTCGACAAAGCAATCATTTGAAGCCGTCGTGGATCTCAATGCAAAAAAACTTGTCTCCTGGACGGAACTGCACGGCATTCAACCTGCCTTTCCGGATGATGAAGAAATAGCGATCATGGTGAAGGCGCTGCGGTCGGATTCTCGCTGGCAGGAGGCTCTCAGCCGCCGCGGAATCACGGATTTTGATGCTGTCGCCATCGATCCCTGGCCCGTCGGTTACTACGGCATAGACAACGAAATCGGCGGCCGCTTCGTGAACGCCATCCCTTATTACAAGGGGCGCGCAGTAAATTATTACGCGCGTCCGATCGAAGGCCTGCGTGCAATGGTGGATCTGGATTCAGGCAAGGTGATTAAAGTGGCGGACTCCGGCGTCGTTCCCATCGCCAAAGCCACCGCGGACCTCGACATGAAATCCATCGGCCGCCAGCGCACGCCACCGAATCCACTGCAAATCACCCAGCCGGATGGCCCGAGTTTTTCGCTCAATGGCAATCAGGTGCGCTGGCAGAATTGGGCGTTTCGATTCAGCCTGCACCCGCGAGAAGGATTGGTCCTGCAGACCGTGGGCTACGAAGACGGCGGCCGGGTCCGATCAATTCTCTATCGCGGGTCCGTGTCTGAAATGGTTGTCCCGTACGCTGATCCCGGGCCGAATTGGTATTTCCGAAATGTGTTCGATGAAGGCGAAGTCGGCCTCGGCTGGCTGACGGTTTCGCAGGAACCGCTCACAGATTGCCCGCCGCAGACCGTATTCGTTGACGCCGTGCTCGCCGACGAATTTGGAAAGCCTCGCGCGATTCCGCGCGCCATTGCTCTCTATGAGCGCGACGGCGGCATTCTCTGGAAGCACGATGACTACGACTCGCACACGAACGAATCGCGCCGCGCTCGTGAGCTTGTACTTTCTTCCATCGCCACCATCGGCAATTATGATTACGGTTTCAACTGGGTCTTCCATCAGGACGGCACTCTCGAGATGGAAATCCTGCTCACCGGCATCATGGAACCGAAAGGTGTGGGGGCCACAAAGATTCATGAGCATGACGGCCCGAGTCATGAACATCTGGTCGCGCCTAACGTGGCCGCCGTGCACCACCAGCATTTTCTTTCTTTCCGCCTCGATCTCGACGTGGACGGCGCAGCGGGGAACACTGTGGTTGAAATGAACACGGAAGCCGTGCCGCAGGGTCAAACGAATCCCTACGGGCGCGAATTTGTGATGAGCGAAACAATCCTCGCGACTGAGAGGGACGCAATTCGCCCGCTCAATCTCGCCTCCAACCGCTCCTGGAAAGTAATCAACCCCGCCGTACGCAATGCGCTCAGCGGCCCTGTCGGCTATGCACTGATCCCCGGAGAGAATTCCG
>JBGPZR010000387.1:0-2787 GCA_041493845.1 Terriglobia bacterium
TACCTTCTCCTAATCTGGATTCTCCGGAATTCCTCCTACCAGGCAGACCCGCTGCTTGACACCTATCTGGAGATGTCGGGCAGCCTGATCGCCTTCACTTTTGCCGCCAACGCGCTGGTGCGCTTCCGGGGTACGCACGACCGAATCTCTCTCATTCTGGCGTTCGGCTTTGTCCTGGCGGGGCTGATCGAAGCAGGAACGAGCATGACATTTTACCGCTGGATGCTCGTTGCCCGTACCGAGGGCAACCACATCTCCCTGGGCTGGCTCGCGGGAAGAACTCTACTCGGATTCCTCTTGCTCGTCGCGCTGGCGGTGGAGCGTCGCATTCCCGTCGCGCGGGACCCGGCAAAAGAAATGGCAGCCGCAACGCTGTTGGTGGGCGCCGTGGCGTATCTGACGAGTGTTTTTTACTTCATGCTGCCGAACGCTCCGAAGATGCATCCCGGATGGATCGTGCCGCGTCCCTGGGACCTGCTGCCTGCCGCGATTTACGTGGCTGCGACGCTGGGATATGCGTGGCGGCTGCGTCGCGTTGATACCTCGCTCGACCGTGCTCTATTCATCGCGGCGCTCTTGAATGTGGTCTGCCATATCACCATCAGCCAATCGCAGCGAGTGCTCGATGCGCCGTTCACTCTCGCGCATGTGCTCATGGTCCTCAGCTACGTGGTGGTTCTCGGTGGAACGCTGCTCGACAACGCGCAACTGTTCGATCAGGTGAGCAAGCTCGCGGCATCGGATTCACTCACCGGCCTGGCCAATCACCGCCGCCTGCTTGAAGTGCTCGAATCCGAGATTCAGCGCTCCGGCCGCACGGGGCGCAGTTTTGCGGTGCTGCTGTTCGATCTCGATGGCCTGAAAAAAATCAACGATAGCTACGGCCACTTGACCGGGAGCCGTGCGATCAAGCGGCTCGGAGCGGTCCTGCGCAACAGCAGCCGCACGATTGATACCCCGGCGCGTTATGGCGGTGACGAATTTGCCCTGATCCTGCCCGAATCGAACGCGGAAGATGCAGCACAGGCCGCGGCGCGCATTTGCGAGCGGCTTGCGAATGATGGCCAGCAGCCCCCTGTCACCGTGAGCGCGGGCGTGGCTGTTTATCCGATTCATGGAACAACCATCGAAAAACTCTTGGGGGCCGCCGACCGCGCGCTATATCGTATGAAAGGCCGAGGCGAAAAGAAATTTCGATTGGGGTATGTGGCGGCCTGTCTGTAATTCCAGAGGGGGTCATTGGAAATGCGATTTGGGATGGGGGTCCCAAAGAATACGATTGCGCCTCGCCGCGAGACGCGCATTCCCATGGAAGTAGGCGTGCACATCACCGGCCATCCCGCTCTTCCGGGAACTGAAACCACATTCACCGAAAACGTGAGCCCGCGGGGTGCGCGCGTCCTGAGTGTGCGCCGGTGGAAGACGGACGACCGACTCACCATCACCACTCTTACCGGATCATTTCGGTCGCTCGCTCGAGTCGCCTACTGCCAGATGGTTCCGGAGACTGGTTTTGCGGTCGGCCTGGAATTCATCGAGCCCGACGGCAAATGGGTGGTGGCCGACTCACCCGCCACTTAGCTTTCGGATAGCTGCAAGACCGGAAAATCGGCACTGCCAGTGCCCCCGCCCGGAATAATTCTCGACGGAAGAGTGATGCCCCCTACTGAATAAATCCAACGTTTGGCTCCGGCCCCGGACCAGGGCCTTCGGGCAGCGCTCCAAATTGCGCCTCGTAGCGCGCCACATTTTCCTGTAGCGCGCGCAGCAGCCGCTTCGCGTGCGTTGGACTCAGGATCAGGCTCGCGACCAGTTTCCCCTGCGGCAGGGTAGGGAACACGTAGATGAAATTCAGTGTGAACTCCTCGGCGTTGTGGTGAACGACGACGAGATTGGAATACTGGCCCAGCAATTCCTTCTCGTCGGCCTTGATCTGAACCTGCTGTTTCGGCGCTTCTGCCATCGCAGCTCTCCTCGCGTTCTTCGCCCGGTCACTATAGCAGAGGGGAGAATCACTCCCCGATGATTTTTCAGCAACTGCGCCATTCCAGGGCATTGACAGGCGCATAGGTTAAGCGTAGTTTATACGTGAAGTTCAGCATAGTTAACCCATGCCCGACTCGCCCATCTCGGACGCTCTCTCGCCAGCATCGGCCGCCACCACAGGGGATCATTCCGCGGCGGCAGCAGCGCAACCTCGCCGCACTCCCCGTGAAGCGTGGTGGTACCTTGGCCCCGCCTTCGTGGCATCGGTGGCCTACATGGACCCGGGAAATTTCGCCACCAATATCGAGGGCGGCGCGCGCTTCGGCTACGAATTGCTCTGGGTGCTGCTGTGGTCCAACGCCATGGCCATCCTGGTGCAATACCTTGCGGCCAAGCTGGGCATCGCCACCGGGCGCACCCTTCCGGAAAACTGCCGCGCGGAATTTTCGCGTCCCATGACGATTTGCCTGTGGTTTGCTGCGGAAATCGCCGCCATGGCCACTGACCTGGCCGAATTTCTCGGCGCGGCCCTCGGCTTTTACCTCCTGTTCGGGATCCCCATGCTGCCTGCTGCGGTGGTCACTGGTGTGTGCGTCATGCTCATCCTCGCCATCGAGCAGGTCGGGTTTCAATGGCTTGAGCGCGTCATCATGTTGTTTGTCGGCATGATCGGCGTGGCCTATGCCATCGAAATGTTTCTCAGCAAGCCGTCCTGGGCGCCCATCATCCGGCATGTCGTGATTCCGGAGATCCACTCGGGCTCGATTTACATCGCCGTCTCGATGCTGGGCGCCACCGTGA
>JBGPZR010000186.1:0-5121 GCA_041493845.1 Terriglobia bacterium
GCGAGCATGCGGATCGAGCCAAGGAACAGCTCGCGGTTTTCGGTGGCCGCCTGCTTCAGGCGCTCGACGTACTGTTCGATGTCGCCGGCCATGTGATTGAAGGTTTCGGCGAGCTCGCTGATTTCAGCGGCGCCGCGGACTTCGACGCGCTCGTGGAATTCCGCGCGGCTGATGGCGCGCACGGAAAAGACCAGGCCGCGAATGGGCCGCGTGATGCCGACGGCGAAGAGGTACCCGAATGAGAGCGCCACAAACGTGACGCCGACGACGAAGCTGAGCGCCTGGGCGGTCAACTCCTTCACGCCTGCGTCAATGCGGGCTTCGTCGAGGCTGCGCTGCGCGATTACCGCCCAGCGCAGTTCCGGGATGGTGCTGTAGGTGCCGATCATCTCGACGGGATGCGCGCCGGCGCTGTCGTAGTTCGTGAAATGCATAGTTTCCGTGGCGCGCAACTCCTGCGGCAAATCTCTGAACTGCTTGACGAGCGGCGAGCTGGCAGTGACGTCGCGCCCCGGGACGGTGTCACGCGTATTGGGGTGCGCTACGATGTGGCCGTGCACGTCCACGATGTACACGGTGCGGTTGCGGACGCTGGCATCGCGGAGGCGTCCGAGCAGGCGGTCGATCGAAACGACCGAGGCGAGCATGCCGCTGAATTGGCCGTCGGAAAGCAAGGGCACGGACATGATCAACGCGGGGCGGTTTTCCTGGCCGAGCGCAAAAGGCTCACTGACGAAGTTGAGGCCCTGAATGCTGGCCGTGAATGCGCGCTTCAGGGCAACTTCGACGAAGGGGTCTTTGTCCGCGTGGATGCTTCCGGCGGATTCGCCCTTGGCCTGCTTGTTCACCGCGGTGACGTAAAGAATGTTGGGATTGTTCTCGACGAAATTCTGCAGCAGGCGCGCGAGCTGCGGGGCGTGCGCGGCATCGTCCACATTCAAAATCCAGCCGGTGAGTGCCAGAGTCTGCCGCTGGCTCAGGAGCTGCTCGCGCAAGTTGGACTCGAATTGCAGGGTTTCATTGGCCAGTGAGCGCGTGATTTCGTTCTGCTGAACGCGCTCGGTGTCCTGCAGCTTTTGCTCGCTGAGCTGCAACACCTGGCGGTGGTAGAGCCACAGAGGCGTGACGCTGACGAGCAACAGCGCCCCCAGCACAATCCAGAGGATGCGCAACCGCCGCGTCTTCACCTGCTTGAGGGCTTTTATGGGCACAAGAATCCCTGTCCTCTAAATGCTAACGGAGAGAAAGAGGCGGCACAACGGGACGAAAGTACTAGAGTTAGCAGATAAGCCACAGAGCATTTGGCGGTTAGGACGGACGGCACTTAGCCGGTAGCAGCCGGTGTCTGGTGACGCGTTTGCTAATGCCGTAGGGAGGCGCTAGCGGCCCAGCTTGAGCTTATTTTCTTCACCGGTAATAAGTCGCTCGATATTTGGGCGGTGCTTGATGATGATGAGGACGGCGATGAGCGCGGTCGAGACCGTGACGATATCCGGCGGCGCGTGCGGCGGGGCGTAGAGGAAATAAATAAACACGGGCATGGCGGCAGCCGTGACGATCGAGCCGAGCGAAGAGTATCTCCAGAACACAACCACAAGCAGCCAGAGGACAACTCCCGCCACAATGGCTTCCCAGCAGATGGGCAGAAAAACGCCGAGGCCTGTGGCGACGCCCTTGCCACCGCGGAATTTCAGCCAGACCGGGAACATGTGGCCGACCACGGCGGCGACCGCGGCGATAACCATCCAGCGAATATTTCCATGGGTGAAGTATCCCGCGAGCCAGACCGCAAAATAGCCTTTGGCGGCGTCGAAGAGAAGCGTGAGCGCGCCGGCTACAGGGCCCGCGTTGCGGGCAACGTTTGCGGCGCCGATATTGCCGCTGCCTATTTCGCGGATGTCTGTTCCCGCAGTGGCCTTCACGATGAGAAGGCCAAACGGGATCGAGCCGAGGAAATAGGCGGCGATGGGAAGCAGCCAGTAGTTGTTCACGCCGATTCCTTCACAATCGGAAATTTTTTCCAGCGCTTATACTCCGCGCCCGCTGGTTTCAGCATGCTTTCGATGAGATAAAATTCCGTCTCCCTCGTTCGGCCGAAATCATACGACTTTAAATCGCCGGCAGCACGCACAAGTGCTTCCAGATCCCCGCGGGACCCGCCGTCCGCATTGAATCGCGCGAGCGTGAGATGGGGAACGAAATCGCGCGACTCGGCCGGGATGCCCAGGGGAACGAGCGCGCGCTCGACACTCGCCGCAAGCTCCGCAAGATTCGGCGAGGCTTCCACGCCACACCACAGAACACGCGGGCGGCGCTCATTCGGGAAAAATCCAAGTCCGCGGAACTGCATATCGACGGGCTCGGTGGAATGGACAGGCGCGAGCGCGCTGCGGATGGGTTCGAGTTTTTCCGCGTCCACTTCGCCGATGAATTTCAGCGTGATGTGCATCGCTTCGGGCCGCGCCCACTTGGCACCGTGGCATGCAGGCTTCAGGCGCGCGATCAATTCGCGAAGAGCCTGGCGCACCGCATCCGGGAAATCGAGCGCGACGAATAGCCGCACGGTTCAGGTCCGGCCGTGCGCAGGAAACAAAAAATACCTGCGCACGGTGTCGAGCGCTGTTTGCGTGGCCTGGATGCGGATACGGTCGCGGTCTCCGGGGAAGCGGAAGGCGCGCTCGCGCGGGCCGCGCTCATCGGCAATGGCGATGTGCACCAGGCCGATGGGTTTCTCGGGTGAGCCGCCACCCGGGCCGGCGATTCCGGTGACACCGACGCCGATGGTCGCTCCGGTGCGCTTGCGAATGCCGTCCGCGAGCGCCATGGCCACTTCCGGGCTGACGGCGCCTTTCGATTCGATCATCTCGGGCGCAACGCCGACGAGCGAAGTTTTCAGCTCGTTGCTGTAGCAGACCACGCCGCCGAGAAAATAATTCGAGCTGCCGGGAACATTGGTGAGGCGCTCGGCGAGCATGCCGCCGGTGCAGCTTTCGGCGACGGCGATGGTGGCACGATTTTCGATGAGCACGCTTGAGACAACTTCCTCGAGGGCCTCGCCGCGGGTGGAGTAAAGATGCTCGCCGAGCGCCAGTTTCATGCGCTCGACGATTTCATCGAGCAATTGGGCGGCTTTCTGGGCGTCGCGCGACCAGATCCGCGGATGAAGTTGAATTCCGGTGGGCGCGGCGAGGATGGTGGTCTCCGTGTCGGGATAGAGAGCATAGAGCGGCGAGATGCGCTGCTCGACATCGGATTCGGGCAGGCCGGTAACGCGCAGGTCGCGCGTGAAGAGGCGCTCGTCGTGGCCGAGCTTCGCGAGACGCGGCCGCACCTCCGCTTCGAACATGGCGCGCATCTCGTTGGGCACGCCGGGGAGTAGGACGACGATGTGGCCTTCGGCTTCGAGCCACAGCCCCGGCGCGGTGCCGCGCGGATTCGGGAGAATGGTGGCGCCCTCGGGGACCATCGCCTGGCGCACATTGATTTCCGGCATAGCGCGGCCAAAGCGGCGGAAGCGCTCCTGAATTCCGCGCAGGATATCTTCGTCGCGGCGGAGTTTTCTGCCGAGCAGCTCGGCGACAGTTTCGCGCGTGCGATCGTCGTCCGTGGGGCCGAGGCCGCCTGAAGCGACGATCAGCTCGGCGCGGTCGAGCGCGTGGCGGAAGGAGGAACGCATCTCTTCCGGCGAATCGCCGACGACAGCTTTGTGGACTACGCGGATGCCGAGCTGGTTCAACTCGTCGGTGAGAAAGAGCGAGTTCGTATCGAGCCGGTAGGGTGTGAGAAGCTCCGAGCCGACGGCAATGATCTCCGCTTTCATCGAGAACAGTTTTACTCGATGAGATGCGCGACGCGCAAGCGCAGCGACGGAATGCCGCGACTAGAGAAACCGCAGATAGCTCTCAACAAATCGCCCCAGGCGTGAGCGATCATGCTGGCGGGCTTAGCGGTTCAGAGGCAGGCCCTCGACGTCCCAGTCGAGAGTGTAGAGGGCGTTGTTGGTGGTGATCATGGCGCGATGCGTGGGGAGGAGCGCGAGGCCCACGATGTTGCTGCCGCCGAGGACGACTTCGGCCTCGGCTTTCGGAGTGATGCGCACAATTCCGCGCTTGCCACCGAGCGAACCGGCAACATAGAGATTGCCCTGGCGATCGAAAGCCAGGCCCTGCGGACGGCCCAGGCCGCGGAAAAACGTGGTGAGGTCGCCGGCCGGCGTAATTTTGTAGACGCGGTCGAAACTGGAAGTGGTCGGGCCGGTGACGTAGAGATCACCTGCGGGGCTGAATGCAAGATGATAAGCGGACATGGAAGGCTCGAGCGTGGCGAAGACAAAAATTTCACGGTCGGCGCCGATTTTGAATATTGTGCCACTGCGATCGCCGACATAAAGATTGCCCGCGTTGTCGAACGCAAGTCCCGTGGCGATGCCCATGCCCTCGATCCATTGCATGGAGCGCCCGTCGGGAGAAACGCGGTGGATGGAGCCATCCTGGCGGCAGGAGACGAAAAGATTTCCGTCGCGATCGAGGGCGAGGCCGGTGGGATTCATCAGCTCGGTGATGAATGGCTTGACCGTGTGATTCGACGTGACCCTGTAAAGCGAGACGGGAACTTTCTGGCCGCGCTGGCCGCTGAAAGTGACGTACACGTTACCATCGGCATCCACCGCGGGATTTGCGACGGGATGAAGATTGTCGGCAACTTGCACGCCAAGCGCCATCGGATACGGCGCGCTTTCGACGCTGCCCATTTTCACGCGGACAGCGCCGCCAGCCGCACCTTCGGGGACGCGCGCGATCAGGAGATTGTCCGCAGCCATCAGCAGGCTGCCTTCGGCGGGGCCGAATTGGACCTGCGGGCGCGTGTGATTGCGCACGCCGAAGCCGCTGCCCTTGATGGAAATTTCACCACCGGGCAGGGCTGCGGCCGGCTTCACGCTTTCGATTTTTGGGGCGCCGCTCATTTTCAAAAACAGTTCAAAGTTGAAAGTTCAGAGTCAAAAGCTAAAAGTCAAAAGTTCAAAGCCGAGTTGAAATTGCATTAGAGTCCTAATGACCGGGCAAACCACAGTCCAATCGCTGCATAAATGCCCGCAACCCAATCATCCGCCATGATGCCCCA
>JBGPZR010000241.1:0-4297 GCA_041493845.1 Terriglobia bacterium
GCTCCTTTCCCGTAGGCGTTGATGCGAACGATCAAACCTACTCGAAAGGGGCGCCCTTTTATAATGCGTTAATCAGGCACTAGCCGATTAGGTGGTGATAATCCCTGTTCTCAACGGCAATCCGGAACTGCCTCCCCGATTGCGTCTGTGCTAGATTGTCCTCACCATGCAACGACGCGAACGCTATGCGGCTAGGGTCACTTTACGCGTGGTTATTTCAATCCTTGTTGTCCTCGGAGGTTGTCACGCCCCGCCGAAGACCAGAAGCGAGGCGATTACACTGATGACCAGATACGGCAAACAAGGAAAGTACGACGACGCAATAAGAGTGGCACAGCAATGGCTGAAGGCACACCCTGAAGATGCCTCAGGGGGCAACGGAATTGTATATGAGCAGATTGCGATGGTTTACTTGGGGAAGGCGTCGCAAGACGCTGCACACAGGGACGAATGGGTACAGCAGGCCATCGCGTACTTTGACAAGGACCTTTCGGTTCACCAGTGGAAAGACATCGACATCGAGTTTTATAGTGCGGGGCGGGGATTTGAGGAAGCTGGAGACCTTTCCACTGTGAACAGGTGTTTGTACTATGGGCGAGCACTAAAGGCTTTCGCGGACGAGCAGCCTTTTATTCAGGGAGATACCTACACCGACGCCGGCACTACCATCCCACTGGCACCTATTCGGTTAGAGAACGAAAAATCACGACAAAGAGTGCAGGCAAAATTCGCCAAGGCCGATTGCAAATAACTCCCTACGCCCTAGTCGATTAAGTGTTGGTAAATTCGCTCCTCACCAGTAATCGGCCCCAGCGACGTGCTAACTCCTGATTAGTCGGATTACCGGACATCTGGTTTTCTAGTACTCCACTTCTCCCGTTACAGCGTTGGAGGCCCTTCTTGAGTGGGGCTAGACAGGCAGTGGCCCTTGCGCGGTGTGGTTTACTATAATTCGCCATCCAGCAAATTGTTCGTTTTAATCCGCGCCTTCCAGCTTTCTCAGGTACCTTTCTCAAGTCCTGATCGAGGACGCCCTCGTCCCACCATCGGACATTCTTGCTCGGGGTGCCTCCGTTGTCTCACCGTAAGCCCTTAAAAATGAATCTGTTAATTGGCACGCAGCTCGGAAGCGGACTTGCTCTGCACACACCGCTTGTGTTTGGTAGTCCCGCCTGGATTGTGTCAGGTGGTGATGTGAGGACACATGAATTCATTCCTTCAAGACGTGCGCTACGCCGCCCGCATGCTGCGCAAGTCCCTCAGCTTCACCGCCATCGCTGTCTTGACGATTGCCCTGGGCATCGGAGCGACAACGGCCATCTTCAGCTTGGTGGATGCGACGCTGTTGCACCCCCTGCCGTACCCACAACCGGAGCAGCTCGTGCGGGTCGAGGATGATCTTCCCGGCGTGGGCGCGCAGGACGTAGGAATGTCGGTGCCGGAGTGGCACGATCTTCAGCGTTCCGGCATTTTCGAATATGTTTCGCTAGCAGTGTATGGGCCCGTGAATCTTACGGGCTCCTCTCAGCCTACGCGAGCCCGCTACTCCGGTGTCGCGCCGAATTATTTTGCGCTGCTGGGCGTTAAGCCACAGTTGGGGCGCACGTTTGATCCTGAGGATCAGACGCCCGGATTTACCCTTGATGTTCTCATCAGTGACGGACTATGGAAGAGGGCTTTCGCGGCCGATCCGGGGATTCTGGGCAAAAGTTTGCGGCTTGACAATGACTTGTATACCCTGATCGGCGTCATGCCAGCCGGTTATCACGATCCGGGGCGAACAACCGAGCAAAGGAACACCGAAGTTTGGGCCGCGGTGGGTTTTGCCGTCCCGGGCCGCGCTCCCGCGCTGCGCAACAGGCGGCGGACGGGAGCAGCAGCAATCGCGCGAATCAAACCTGGACTGACGATTGCCGCGGCGCAGAGCCAGTTGGACGCGCTGGTCGCATCTTTGCAGAAAGAATTCCCGGAAGATTATCCGCTGCGGAGCGCATGGACAGTGCGCTTAGTGCCGCTCAAGGAAACCGTGGTCGGCAATGCTCGCCAGTCGTTGATTCTGCTGCTTGGCGCCGTGGGATTGGTCCTGCTGATCGGCTGCGTGAACGTGGCGAATCTCCTGCTCGCACGCGCCAGCGCGAGGGGACGCGAAATGGCCATTCGCCAGGCGCTCGGAGCCGCGCGGAAGCGGTTGATCTCGCAACTGCTGACCGAAGGCTTGCTCCTTTCGCTGGTCGGCGGAATAGCCGGTTTGGCGATTCTTTTCTGCACGAAAGGATTTCTGGTGCGACTCGTGCCGGACAGCCTGCCGCGGCTCAATGACATATCGATTAACTGGGCCGTTTTGCTTTTCGCTCTCGTGGCTTCTCTTGCCGCTGGCGCGATCTTCGGCTTGGCTCCGGCATTGCATGCCGGTCGGGCGGATTTGACTCATATGCTCAAACAGGAAGGGCGCGGCTCGACAGGCTCCGGGGAACAGGCGCGAACGCGCCGCCTGCTGGTAGTAACAGAATTTGCTCTATCGTTGGTGCTGATGATTGCTGCGAGCCTTCTGCTTCACAGTTTCTGGGAGTTGTTAAATGTGCGGCTGGGCTTCAATCCACAGAATGTAATGGCGGTTCGGACGTGGCTGCCTGAGCCAAATGACCCGAAGGACGACATCTACGGAACCCCTGCCCAAGAGGCGCCATTCCTACGTGAACTACTTCGCCGTGGCAGGACGTTGCCCGGAGTCGAAGAAATAGCCCTCGGAAATAGGGCATCCATTCCATGGAATCATGATCCGACCCAATCCCCGTTGGTCCTCGAAGGTCGCGAGATCCAGAGCAAGCAGCCTCCATTGGTCGAAACGTCGAGCGTGACGCCCGATTATTTTCACTTGCTGGGGGTCACACTGCAGCGTGGCCGTTTATTCGGCGAGATGGACAACGAAACCGCCCCGGCTGTCGCGGTGATCAACGAGGCGTTCGCGCGGACGTACTGGCCAAGTGGCGATCCCCTTGGTGAGCGCCTCAAGCTGTCTCCAGAGGACTCTTCCTGGACTACGGTGGTCGGCGTGATAGCGGATGCTCGGACTGAATCGCTGGTGGAATCGAGCGTTCCGCAAATCTATATGAGCTTGTATCAGGCGCCGTCTCAAGGGGCGTCTAAAGAGCTGGCGATATTTTTGCGTGGACGACTGGACCCCGCAGCGACTCCAGTCGAGCTGCGCGAGCAGGTGCAGGCCGTCAACCCGGAACTCCCGGTTTTCGGGGCGCAGACACTCAATGACGCTCTTTCCGCGTCACTCTCCGAGAGGCGATTCTCGATGGAAATGGTTGGTCTGTTCGCTCTGACCGCGTTGCTTCTCGCAGGGCTTGGAATTTACGGAGTGATTTCGTACATCGTAATCGAGCGCACACACGAGATCGGGATTCGCCTGGTACTTGGGGCCCAAAGGAGGAACATCCTGCGTATGGTTCTACGTCAAGGATTGGGGCTTGCCATTGCTGGTGCTGTGGTTGGGCTTGTTTGTGCGCTGATCGTGTCGCACTTAATGGCGGGACTGCTTTACGGAGTGAGGCCGACGGACCCGCTGACGTTTGCGGGCGTTGCCCTGTTGCTCCTTGGTGTTGCTCTGCTTGCGTGTTACATACCGGCGCGGCGGGCAATGCGCGTCGACCCCATGGTCGCGTTGAGATACGAATAGCCCTTCGCACAAGTGACCCGCAACCCTTGCGTAGAATAACCTCTCATAAGCGTGTGGTGCCTAGTTGAGCCGCACCCCCACTCACGGGAACGGACGGTCTGCAAGCCTGATTTTTGACGATTCCTGGCAATTATTCCCAAGTGACGGCGCATCCGGAAGTAATCCGTTCAAGTAGGGTCCCACCTGCAGAAGGCCTGCCCTGGGAGCCGCTTTCCCTTCGATGATCCGGTTCCACTCGGATGGTTAGTCGGATTACCGGACATGTAGCTTTGGGGCGATTCTATATGTCCGGCAAGCGCGTTAATCAGGCACTTGCCGATTAGCTGGTGATAACGCCTGTTCTCGACAATTGACAGCTATCGGACAATCGCGAACTATGGATTGGACCTGCCCAAAGCACGGAACAAGTGCTTGATGTGCATGGAAGGTGAGATGCATGGCAAAGTTGATCTACTCAATGCTTACGTCACTCGACGGTTACACAGAAGACGAGCACGGCCGCTTTGGCTGGGGCGTTCCCGAAGACGAAGAGGTGCACTCCTACATCAACGAGCTTGCGTCGTCATTCGGCACCTATCTCTACGGACGGAGGATGTACGAGACAATGGTGTA
>JBGPZR010000232.1:0-4420 GCA_041493845.1 Terriglobia bacterium
CGGTCACCATTCCCAACGAGGCCTTCAGCGCTCGCGTCGTGCGCTACCAGGACGCGCCGGACATCTGCTCCCACAAGCTCCATCGCGAGCTCGCCGCATCCGAGAACCATCCGGTGAAATGTCATTTTCGCCTGAGCGATTCCGAACTCGCGGAGTACGCCACCAGCCACGCACATAAACCTCTGAAATACCCTTACGCCCCCAGGCCTGTATCAGAAGACGCCTGATCTCGGCGCACCTCGCTCGTCACCCCATCCTTTTCAGACCCATCACTCCGGGCCGACTCGATGTCGCGAATTCCGCCTTCCCACTCATGATATCTTTGCTCGCGGCTATTACCTGGAAATCACTTCGACAAGGACGAGCGCTTGACGCTTCGATCCGCTCCAGCAAGCACCTATAAAAGCAGCGAAACGGTCGCGCACTTCTCACGAAATAACGCTGGCGCGTCCGCGCTCGCGCAAACAGCCGTGTTCGTCCGCGAACATTGGCTGAAGCTGCTCGCGATCTCCCTCATTGTCCTCACGCCTTGCTTCTGGCACCGCCGGATCGAGGCGGGCGACCTCGGAAGCCATCTCTACAATATATGGCTCGCGCATTTGATTGAGCGCGGACAAGCTCCCGGCCTGGTGATTGCCCCCCTGTGGACGAACATGCTCTTCGACCACCTGCTGGCCGGACTGGCCAACATTTTCACCATGCATGCCGCCGAAAAAATCGCCGTCTTGCTCGCCGTGCTGATTTTCTTCTGGGGCGCCTTTGCACTGGCCGCCGCTGCCGCGCGCCGGGCTCCCTGGTTCATCGTCCCTTTGATCGCCATGGTCGCCTACGGCTGGACGTTCGAGATGGGCTTTTTCAACTATTACATCTCACTCGGCCTGTCGTTCTTCAGCCTGGCGCTTTTTTGGCGAGGCAATCGGTTTGAGCGCCTGCTGGCATTTGCGCCCGCACCGCTCATGGTCCTCGCGCATCCTCTCGGACTCGTCTGGCTGGTGGGAGCAGCGCTATACATTGCTGTGGCCGAAGCTGTCCCGCGACGGTGGCAAATCTTGGTGTTTCTCGCAGCCGCCGCAGGGGTCGTCCTGCTTCATTTTTATTTGGAGCAGCACTTTGTCGTAGACGCCGAAGAAAACCCGCTCTACCTCTTCACCGGCGCGGACCAGTTTCTACTCTTTGGCGCGCGGTACGAGATCGCCCAGACGGCTCTGCTCGTTTTCATTCCCGCCTCCATCTTGTGGGATGTAATCCGACGGCGGCGTGAACCGGGCGTTTGGGCTGGCTACGCCATTCCGCTCCAGCTTTACATCTTCGTTGAATTGGGAGTCATCCTGCTCCCCGACGGCATTCGCTTTCCGGGCCATTCTGCCGCTCTGGCGCTGCTCACCGAACGAATCACATCCATCTCCGCTGTTCTCCTCTGTTGCCTCCTCGCCGCCATGTCGCCGCGCAGGTGGCATCTGGCGGGATTGTCGGCGATTGCCGCGGTCTTCTTCTGGTTCCTCTATCAGGACACTGCCGTCCTGAACCGCATGGAAGCGCAGGTGGAGCGGCTCGTCGGCACGCTGCCTCCCGGCCAGCGCGTGCTGGGGACAATCAAGCCGCCACCCGGTTCGCGCGTCTTGATTCAGCACACGCTTGACCGCGCTTGCATCGGCCACTGCTTCAGCTATGGCAATTACGAACCAACGACGGGGATGTTCCGCGTCCGTGCGCTGCCGGGAAATTCATACAATATGACGGACGGCGATTCCACTGCTTCCATGGAAGATGGCAGCTACGAGGTGCAGGCGCGAGACCTGCCTGCGTTCCAGGTCTACCAGTGCAGCCTCGCGGGAACGGATTTGTGCATTCGTCCGCTCGAAGAGGGTGAAGACAACGACCGTCTTGGAATTCACCCGCCGCAGTGAGAGCGCCTGCCGAATTGCCGGAGTGCGCCCACCTCTTGTATTCTGACCTCCACATTTCCGGCGCCAGGGCTGGAAATCAATGAGGAGACAAAATGAAGGCTTCGGGAATTACAGGATTTCGCCCGCATATTCTGGGCTTGGTGGCTCTACTCGTGGCAACTTCGCTCTTTGCTGCTTCCAGCATTTATGATTTCACGCTGCCGTCCATCGACGGCAAGCCGGCGCCGCTTGTGAATTACAAGGGTAAAGTGATTCTGATGGTCAACGTGGCCAGCCGTTGCGGCTACACGCCTCAGTACACCGCGCTCGAATCCATCTACGAGAAATACAAGGACCAGGGATTCGTCATCCTCGGCTTCCCCGCCAATAATTTCGGCGCGCAGGAACCCGGAACGAATGCGGAAATCAAGAAATTCTGCTCCACGAAATACAGCGTGAGCTTCCCGCTCTATTCCAAGGTCTCAGTGAAGGGTGACGACACCACGCCGCTCTACCAATACTTGACCACAAAGGCGAATCCTTCCGTGGCCGGCGAAATTCAGTGGAATTTCACGAAGTTCCTGGTGGATCGCAACGGAAACGTCGTCCAGCGCTTCGAGCCGGAGATCACTCCGGATTCACCGCAGGTCATCGCGGCAATCGAAAAACTGCTGAAGCAATAAGGGGTGGCTACGGCAGCAGGCCGAAGACAACGACGCTAGTGGGCGTGCCCACGAAGACCTTTCCGTTTGCAATCATCGGCGTGACAAACTTGCAATTCCCATTATCCGGGAACTGATCGCGGCCGCCGACGGCCTGATTGCTGTTGTACAGTTCGGTCGCCAGATTGGTCGCGTCATAAGCATGCAACACGCCTGGATTGCCGTTTTCGATGGCCCACACGATTCCATTCGAAGTTCCGTTGGCAGAGACGCTCGGCGTCGTACCCGGGTAACCAAAGCTGTTGGGGCTTTGCGAGGACGCAGAAGCCGCCAGTTTCGCATTTGCAATCGTGAATGCCTTGACCGGCTGGCCGACGCTTCCGTAATACACCGCGTTGTTGAAATACGCGGGCATGGCAAAGACGCCTCCGGGCAATGCGGCGTCCAATTCCTGGTAGATGGCGTTGTCGTTGCTCGTGTTGAATTTGCCCATCTGATCGCGATTCACCACGTAGATACGGCCGTCCTTCCCTGCGCCCACCGCCAGGTGCCAGGTGTTCGCCTGGCTGTCTTTCAGATCCGGCAGCACCATCGCGCCGCCCGAACCAAGATCAGCATCTACGCCGGACTCCGAAACCGTGTCGTGCATGTCGAAATAGTCGGCGACGCTCAAAGTGTTCCCGGCCGTGGAAAGTTTTATGAACCCGTTGCCGAAATCACCCTTGTTCGGAAAGCCGTTGACGTCGAGTGTGGTGTCAAACGTTCCATTCCCCGCCAGGAAATAGATATTATTCGACGTATCCGCCGCCAGCCCCGCGCCTGCCATCCAGATGGCGGCTTCGCTTCCATTCGGCGTGATATTTACCACGCTCACCTGTTGCAGCGTTGACTGGCTGTAGCCCATCACCCAGCCGGTGTAAGGATTGATGTCGCAGTGCGAGGCCCAGCCGGTGTAGATCTCGCCGTTCATCAGCAGCAGTCCCACTCGCTCTTTGTATTGTTTCGGGTCGAAGGTCGTGTGCCCGCTCAGGTTCGGGAAGGTAGCTTGAATCGTCGTCGGGCTGCCGGATTCTTCCGCGCCGGTGGTGATGTCGAGCGCGTGCAATCGCTGGAAGTAGTTCGATCCATTCTTCGACATCGCCACCAGGTACATCGTTCCATGCGCCCCGGCATTCAGATCGATCACCGGTGTCGAAGTGATCCCAATTTCAGGTGACACCTGTCCGCAGTTGCGGGTGTCGCTCGTCGTCTCATTCACGCCCAGCACGGTGACCTTCCAAAGTTGCGCGAATGTATCCGCGTCAAAGGCATAAGCCGAGTCATGCTCGGTCACGACAAACACAACGTTGTGAGGCGTCCCGGCAACCATCAGGTTTGACACGTAAAGTGGCTCTGCGTCCACCAGGCCGTCCACGGCCAGAGAGCCAACCTTGCCGAAGCTGGTCGAATTCACATTACTCGGCGTCAGAATCGTTTCAATGAGATTCTGGCCGGTGCGCTCGATGTCATTGTGATACGTCAGCACCTTTGCTGTGCCCGCCGGCGGCGGGATAACTTTCAATGTCGCGGTCGTGCTGGTCTTGCTTCCGGCCACGTTGCTTACCTTCACAAGTACTTGCGAATTGTTATCCGCAGTTGTCGTAGGTGGCGTCGTGTAACTTGCGGAGTTGCCGCCGACGTTCGACCCGTTCTTTTGCCATTGGTAGCTGAGCGGCGCCGTGCCGGTTGCCACCACGTTGAATGTCGCCGTTTGACCCGCCGTCACTGTCAGGCTCGCGGGTTGCGTGGTAATAGTCGGCGCCACCGGTGCTGACGTCACGGTCAGCGTCGCCGTCGCGCTCGTCATACTGCCCGCCGTGTTGCTCACCGTGA
>JBGPZR010000456.1:0-2090 GCA_041493845.1 Terriglobia bacterium
CGCAATGACGATCCGGCGAGGATCGGCATCCCGAGCGACGAGCAGGAGCCGAGGGACTCCGAAGAAACTCTCTTCGAACCCTGCGAGGAAATCTATCCGAGAGAGCAAGGCGAACAAAAGGCTAATCGCAACACATGCCCATTCAGAAATCGCTGCAATCCGTTCAAAACACAGTACATCACTTTTTCTAACCGCAACACAAACCCTGTATGTTGGATTCAGATTTTCTCGGCGTCTCTTTACCCTGAGCGCATGCGAAGGGTGCGGTGAATGCCTCGATCTTGCCGTTCACGAATCACAAATCACGACTAACGAATCACGGCCACTCCCACGTTACAATATCCCCATGCCCATCAAGCTCATCGCCATGGACCTGGACGGCACGCTCCTCGACAGCCGCGCCAACATCTCCGAGGAAAACGCCCGCACCATCGCCGAAGCTCAAGCGCGCGGAATCGAGATTGTCCTGGCCACCGGCCGCCGATTCGACTTCGCCCGGCCCATCGCCGAGGCGCTCACTTGCGACTTCGATCTCATTGTCAGCAACGGCGCGCTCATCAAATCGAAAACCGGCGCGACGCACATGCGACAACTGCTTCCAAGCGGCATTGCGCGCCGCGTCCTCGAAATTACCGAGGAATTTCGCCCGAGTGCAGCCGTGATCTTCGACCGGGATGCCGCCCGCCAGGTGATTGTGGAACGCGTCGTATGGGACGACCCGCTGCGCGGCCGCTACTACTCGAAAATCCGCGAACACCTGGCCGAGGTCGTGCCGCTCACCGATTGCCTGGATGGCGAAGACCCCATTCAGGTGATGTATGCGGGCCCGTGCGCGGAGATGCGCGCCGCGATGGAAACCTTGGAAAACAATCCGGCGGCTGAGGAATACACGGTCGCACTCACGGAATATCTGCCGCGCAATTTTTCAATCCTCGACGTGCTGCGCCGCGGCGTCTCGAAAGGCGTCGCGCTCGCCGAATGGGCGCGTCGCCGCGGAATCGCCCGCGAAGAAATGATGGCCATCGGCGACAATTGGAACGACCGCGAAATGCTGGAATTTGCCGGGCTGCCCGTGGTGATGGGCAACAGCGTTCCGGAGTTGAAATCTCTCGGCTGGGCGGTTACGCTATCGAACGACCAGAACGGTGTGGCCGAAGCCATCCGAACCTACGCGCTGGGTGAGAAGAGATGAAACGCGCAACGATAATGATCGCAGCGCTCGCGGCCTTCGCCGCGCCGTCCACGCGCGCCGACTACGCCGTCCTGCGCTCCGGCTTGCGCCTGCACATCACCGGCTATGAAACCTCGGGCGACCGCGTGCGCCTGACGGTTGATGGCGGCCTGATCGAGGTGCCCGCCGACGCTATTCTCTCCGTCGAGCGCGAAGACGTCTTCCCTGCAAGGCCTGCGGACCCGCCGCCCACCGGGCCGTTCGGAAATTTAATTCGCGCCGCCGCCGAAAAACACGGCGTGGACGAAAAACTGATCGAGCACGTCATCGCCGTCGAATCGAAATTCAATCCTCGCGCCGTCTCGCATAAGCAGGCGCTTGGCCTGATGCAATTGCTGCCGCGCACCGCCGCGCGCTTTTCCGTCGCCAACGCTTTCGACCCCGCGCAAAATATCGACGCAGGCACGCGCTACTTGAAAGAGCTCCTCGATCGTTACAGCGGCAACCTGCCGCTCGCGCTCGCCGCGTACAACGCCGGCCCGGAAATGGTCGAGCGCTACCGCGGCGTTCCGCCCTTCCCCGAAACGCAAAGATACGTCCGCCAGATCACCGCGCGACTCGCGCAGGAAAAAATCTCGGCGACGAAATAATTCGGAGAAGTGTTTGCCGCGATGTTTACAGCCAGTTTTTTTAGCGCGGCGTTTGCGGCGGGTTCGTTCCCGGCTGCTGCATTCCTGTTCCAAACGGATTCGCGCCACCAAATGGATTGAGCGCTCCGCCCAGTCCAGGCTGCGCCACAGCGCCTACAGCTTGCTGCGTCGCTGCCGCTTGATCTGCGACCGGGTTCCAAATGAATTCCCAATCTTTGTACTTCTTCGCGCCGTGCAGCACCTTCATCGATGGCGCATCCACGGTGCTC
>JBGPZR010000235.1:0-4343 GCA_041493845.1 Terriglobia bacterium
GGCGGCTTGCGCGTGGTATGTGCTCCGAATGGGATTGCGGAACGCGGCTCTTGCTTCCCTGCTGTGCTCGGCACTCGCGTCATCTTCCTGGGCGCAGAGTCCCACACCTGGTCCAACACCCGATCCCAACAACACACAGAGAATCCAGCGCGGCAAGCCCCTGAAATCCGAAGTGGATATCACGCTGGTCAACGTGACCGTGACCGATCCCTACGGGCGGCTGGTGACCGGACTCGAGCAAGACAGCTTTCGCGTGTTTGAAGACAATGTGGAACAGGAAGTTGTGCGCTTCTCGAGCGAGGATGTTCCAATTTCCATCGGCGTGATCTTCGACATGAGCGGGAGCATGACGGACAAGATCGACAAGTCGCGCCTGGCCGCGGTGCAATTTTTCCGCACCGCCAACCCGCAAGATGAATTTTTCCTGGTGGATTTCAACGACCGCGCGCAGCTCGCCAGCCCGTTTACAGCGAGCGTAGACGAATTGCAGAACCGGTTGATGTTTACCTCTGCGCACGGGGCCACCGCTCTGTACGATGGAATTTATCTGGGCCTGAGCCAGATGAAAGGAGCACACAACACCAAGAAAGCGTTGCTCATCATATCTGACGGAGGCGATAATCATAGTCGGTACACTCAGGGGGACGTTCGCAGCTTTGTGAAGGAAGCGGATGTCCAGATTTATGCCATCGGGCTTTACACGCCCGGCGGCGGCCCCACGCCGGAAGAGCAGCAGGGCCCGGCCTTATTGAGCGATTTGACGACGATGACCGGCGGGCGCACTTTCGCCGTCCGCCAAGTGGGCGAATTGCCCGACATCGCTTCGAAAATCAGCATGGAGTTGCGCAATCAATATGTCATTGGCTACAGACCGACTGACAAAGCTCACGACGGCAAATGGCGCAAGATCAAGGTCAAGCTCCACCCTCCCAAGGGGCTGCCGCCGCTCACCGTGTTCGCCAAGTCGGGCTACTTCGGGCCCGGCCACTAAAGGCGCGTCGCTTCGCAATCTTCTTTTGATTCTGGCATTCGTTCTAATCGCACCCTGCGTCCGCGCGCAAATTCCAACCCTGGCACCTCCACAGCCTCCGCCTCCTCCGGGCGCGTCCTCATCCAACCAGAAGAGCGATCAGGCCCAGGGCCAACGTATCCGTGTTGGCACGGACTTGGTGGTGCTGCATGCGACGGTGACGGACGACCACGGGCAGTTCGTACCCGGCTTGAAGGAATCCAATTTTCGGGTGTTCGAAGACAAGGTGGAACAGAAGGTCTCCGCATTTGTGAGCGAGGACGTTCCAGTGACCATGGGACTGGTGATCGACAACAGCGGCAGCATGCGCGAAAAACGGGCGCAGGTGAATGCCGCCGCGCTCACGTTTGTGCGCACCAGCAATCCGCAGGACGAAGTGTTCGTGGTGAATTTCAACGACGAGTATTACCTGGATCTGAACGAAGATTTCACCAACGACCAGCGGGAATTGAACGAGGCGCTCTCCCGCATCGATTCGCGCGGCAGCACAGCTCTGTTTGACGCTGTGATTGGTTCACTCGATCATGTGAAAAAAGGGCACAAGGACAAGAGAGTCCTGCTCGTGATTACCGACGGCGATGACGACGCCAGCCGCAAGACGCTGGCCTACGCCGTGCAGGCGGCCCAGCAATCCGATGCTCAGATTTTTGCCATCGGCGTTTTCAGCGACCAGGACCGCAAAACCGATAAGAAAATGATTCGGAATTCAAAGAAGGAATTGACGCAATTGGCCTCCGTCACCGGCGGCGTCGCCTACTTCCCGGAAAACCTGGAACAAGTAACGGCGATCTGCACGCAGGTGGCGCACGACATCCGCAACCAGTACACCCTGGGCTACTATCCGACGAACACGACGAAGGACGGAACATTTCGCCAGGTACAAGTCCAGCTAATCCCACCAAGAGAAAGATCGAAGATGACCGTCCGCACGCGCACCGGCTACTACGCGCAAAAATCTTCCCGTGGCGACTAGAAGTGTGATGGCATTGTCGAGATCGTTGTCACTGCAACGGCCAGGCGGCAACGGCCAATGCGAAAAGCCTCAGGTCAGTCCCGACAGAGGCGGTCGGGCCGGGACCTGAGCTACAGAGCCAGTGGTCCCTAGCTTGAAATCAATTCCAGAAAACTAGTGCCGTGCGGAATCGTGCCGCCGAAATTCTCGGCCACGGTCTGGCCCATGTCTGCAAGCGTCGAGCGCGTTCCCAGATTCCTTCCATACGTGGTGCGCGGGGTGTAGGCGAGGATGGGGACGTATTCGCGGGAATGGTCTGTGGTGGGATTCACGGGATCGGGGTCGCACCCGTGGTCCGCGGTGATCAGCAGCAAGTCGGACGGGCCCAGGCGCGTGAGGAACGGCCCGAGCAGCAAATCGAATTCTTCAAGGGAGCGCGCGAATCCCTCCACGTCCTTGCGATGCCCGTAGAGCATGTCGAAGTCAACCAGGTTGGCGAAAATCAGTCCTTTTTCCTTGGTGCGCAGCGCTTCGTTGAGCTTGGCCATCCCGTCCACATTGTCTTTGGTGGTGACATAGCTCTCGACGCCGCGGCCGTTGTAGATGTCGTGGATTTTCCCGACTCCAAAAACGGGCACCTTCAAGTCGGCAAGAACATCCAGCAGCATCGGGCGGGGCGGCTCAACCGCGTAATCGTGGCGCCGCTCCGTGCGCCGGAAATTTCCGGGCGTGCCGGTGAAGGGGCGCGCGATCACGCGGCCCACGCGATGCGGCCCGTCCAGCAGCTTGCGCGCAATCTCGCACATGCGATAGAGCTCCGGCACGGGGATCACGTCCTCGTGCGCAGCAATCTGGAAAACGCTGTCGCCCGAGGTGTAAACGATGGGAGCGCCCGTGCGCATGTGCTTCTCGCCAAGCTCCCTCAGGATTTCCGTGCCCGAGGCAGGCTTGTTGCCGATCGTGCGCCGGCCGATCTGGCGCTCGAACTCTTCGATGAGCCGCTCCGGAAATCCGTGCGGATATACGGGGAATGCCTGGTCAAGCCAGATGCCCGCCATTTCCCAATGGCCTGTGGTGGTGTCTTTTCCCGGCGAGCGAGTGGCGCCTTTCGCAAAGCTGCCTGCGGGATGGTCGGGCGGCACGAGGTGGTCGAGCGGTTTGATATTCGCGAGGCCGAGCCGAACAAGATTCGGGAGCTGCAGCGGACGCGAACGCGCAATATGTCCCAGCGTGTCGCGACCCACGTCGCCGTAATCGGCTGCGTCGGGAAGCTCGCCGATGCCTACGCTGTCGAGCACGATCCAGACGACGCGCTCAAATTGCGGATTCCCCTGCCCCATGGTGCCCTCAGATCCGGCTGGGAACTGTTGTCGGCTGAGGATTGTACTCCAAGCAGTGCGAGAGAACACTCGTTCATCGCCGGATGTTTCACGATTGCGCGGATGCGCGCGCGTCGCCGGCGCAACATATGTGGGGTGCGCAACATTCCTGAACGCAGCTTCTCCACGCCTGCATTAGAATGAACGACCATGCCTGCTCCGGCTGATCTCGACCGACTGCGCATCGTCCTGGTGGCTGCGCGCAACCCGCTCAACATCGGCGCCTCCGCTCGCGCCATGAGCAACTTCGGGTGCAGGCACCTGCGCGTGGTCAGCCCCTACGAAGCGGGATTTCGCGAGGCGCGCTCGGCCGTGGGTGCGTCGGCGGTTCTTGCGGGCGCGGAAGAGTATAAGACCGTGGCCGAAGCCGTGGCCGACTGCACACTGGTGGTGGGAACGACGGCGGTGCGTCACCGGGAATTGCAGCACACGCTGCGGCGGCTCGAGGACGGCGCGCGCCTGATTCGCAAGCGGCTGGGATCGAGCCGCGTCGCGCTATTGTTCGGCTCGGAGAAATTCGGTCTGTCGAACGAGGCCATGAGTCACTGCCACTGGCTGGTGCGCGTCCCCACGCACGAAGAAAATATTTCCATGAATCTGGGGCAGGCTGTAGCGGTCTGCCTGTATGAGTTGATCCGCGACGGGAAAGTCGCGCGGCAAAAGGATAAACTTCCGCGCGCGGCTGCGGAGGAGGTTGAGCGATTCACGAAGGTGCTGCTCGAAAATTTGTTCGCCAGCGGCTACCTGACCCGGCGTCGCGTGGCCGACGCGGAGCTGAGAATCCGCCGCCTGGTCCGACGCCTGAATTTGCCCGCCCGCGATGTGGTGATCTGGGTCGGCATCATGCGCCAACTCCTGTGGAAAATGCGCTCCGAGCAAACCGCAGCAGGCGCAACCGACAAGAAGAGTTGATCGGGTGCTCCCCCATCCTAAGTGTAGTTTGTCAGTTTCCGGTTAGCTCGTTCTATAAAAGGGGATGTCA
>JBGPZR010000348.1:0-3148 GCA_041493845.1 Terriglobia bacterium
AGCTTGTACTTCTTCTGATAGGTATCGATGGCCCGCTGTAACTCGCTCTCGAAGTACGGACGCAACAGATCGGCTTCTTTCCGGTGCAGCTTGAGGATCATGTTGCCGCTCTTGATGGTGACGAAGTTCTTATAGCTGTCCATCAGACGCAGCGTATTTACCGTGGCTTCATCGCGGTAGTGATTGGCGTAGCACTTTTCCAGCTCGGCGCGCGCCTCGACATCCTCCCCCAGACGCATCAGGGTGACGCCGAGCTGCGAGCGGGCGCTCCACAAGCCGGGCTCGACTTCGATGGCCTTGCGGCATTCTTCAATGGCGCGATCATACTGCCGCGAGAAATAGAACGCCTGGATGCGACTCGCGGGAATCACCGGCGATAACGGGTCGAGTGTGCGGGCGCGTTCGATTTCTTCGAGCGCTTCTTTGTGCCGGCCGCGAGCCATGAGCAGTAGCGAATGCCACTGGCGCGCGCTGCCATAGGATGGGTTGATGGCAAAGGCGCGCTGATATTCCTGCTCGGCGCCGTCCCAATCCCAATCGTAACTCTGGCGGACGAGCGCGAGCGCGGCGTGAGCCTCCGCCGATGAGGGATCGAGGCGGATGGCCTCTTCTGCCGCCTTCTTGGCTTTCGGCATGGCGACCAGCGGTGAGATGGCCGCTGTGGGAACAGCGCTCAAAATCGAGTAAGCATCCGCGAGCCCGGCGTACGCGAGCGAATAGTTCGGGCTTTTCTCGATGGCGGTATTGAAATACTCGATGCTCTTCGCCAGGCCTTGCGGGGTGCGCTTATTCCACGCCACCAGCCCCTGCAAATAGGCCTCGTACGCTTCTGGAGCAACCTTGCCGCCGGCTTCGAGCCGCTCCTTTTCAGCAGGCGAGAGTGTGAGGCGTATTTCGCTGGCGATGGCCTGCGCCACTTCGTTCTGCAACGAGAGCATGTCGCCCACGTCGCGGCTGAAAGTGATGGCGCGTTTCAGCGTCTGATCGCTCACCAGAATCAACTGCGCGTCAATGCGAACCTGATTGGCCGAGCGGGAAACGCTGCCTTCGAGCACGTAGTTCACACCCAGCTCGCTGCCGATTTCATCCACCGGCTTGTCCTTGATCTTGTCCGCCGTGGTGGTGGCGATGATGCCCAGATGGTCGGGGTCGAGCCGGCCAAGCTGCGTGGTCATGGCCTGCGTCAAGCCCTGGCAGAAAACGTCCTGCGCCGGATCGCTGCTCAGATTGCGAAAGGGCAGGACGACGAGCCGTGTTCTCGAGGAAATCGGCTGAGACCCGGTAAGGAATTTCTTGTAGAGATAGGCGGCGCCCACGACGAAGAACAGCAGAACGATGAGCGCGAGGGCTGCACGCAGGGGGTTGGTGGCGGGCAGCGGCGGCAAGTCTTCCAGGGTTGCATCCATCTTTTCTGAGGGGGTCTCAACGAACGAATCGGGCGGGTCGTTCCCATCGGGCGGCTCGACTTCCTTTTCGAGCCGGGGCTGCCGCTCGTGCCACCAGGCATCGAGTTCGGACTTGTAAGCGAAAACGGTGCTGAGTTTGTCGTGCTGGTGGCGGCGGACGGGCAGGCCTTCGTTCTTTTCCCAGCGCTGCGCGGTGCGAACTTCGCGTTTCAGATAGGCAGCGATTTCCTTCCAGGAGTCCAGACGATCGCTGGACAGCGGCTCAGGCGAGCCCGCGGGAGGGGTGGAGGAAATCTTGCTCATGACGATCTTGTTCAGAAGTCCGCTGGCGGATTCTACCCCTATTTTGTAAGTCCTTCAATTCCAACAGCCGCCCCATACGACATAGTGCGACATCCCCGGCTACGTCATTGCTATCGCTCCTTGTCGCTTGCGGGATGACGGAGGACGACCTAGTTTCGCCATACCGGCGCAATTCTGAAACGAAAACGCCACGGAGGGCACTATGAGATATGGACGGACGCTGATCGGGCCCAGGTTCACAGTGATTCTGGCAACTGCGGTCCTTGCACTGATCCCTCCCGCAGCAGCGCAAGAAAAGCCGAAGGAAACCCAGGCGTCCAACCACTGGCATGCGAAATATTTGTACAACAGCGAAGGACTGAAGGGCACGCCGGGCATGGAACTCACGATGACGTCGGAGACATTGGATTTCGCGGCCAAGCACAAAACGGTGCTGTCGATTCCGCTCGATCAGGTTACGCAGGTGGACTCGCACAATGAGCGGCCGGCGAACGCCGCACTGGCAGGCCTGAAGACTGCAGGCCAAGCACAGCTCGGCTTCACTCAGGCGGCGGTGGCTGATGGTGGAGGCTCT
The DNA here is from genome assembly GCA_041493845.1 of Terriglobia bacterium. Classification (GTDB taxonomy): domain Bacteria; phylum Acidobacteriota; class Terriglobia; order Acidiferrales; family UBA7541; genus Palsa-295. The sequence continues at coordinate 2,284 of JBGPZR010000348.1, forward strand.
GCCATCCTATTTGGAATGTTCGGCTTCGTTCCCACAGCCGGAATCGCGGCGATTGTGCACACGCATGACAAGTACACGGTGGCCCTCGCCTGGGGGGCAGACGCTGAAAACTATCACGCGGCCAAAATTCAACTGGGGCCTTCAGAGTACGCGTCGTTCATCACACAGATGCAACAAACAACCGGGAAGCCCTGGATCAACCTGCGCGCGGAAGAGGAAAAGCTGCGGCATGGGCCGGAGAACAAATTGTCGGCGCGGCTGGACCACCCCGCCTTCGTGGGGAACACGGGGCTGGCGAAAGGAAATTATCAGATCGTGTGCCTGGAGCGCGAGGGCGAGCAGGCGGATCTGGTATTCGTCGCCGGAAACAGCGTGAACCCTCACAGGATTCGGGCCATCGCGCCTGCGGAGATCGTAGGTGCTGCGGACGAATCCGCTGCCAACCCCATCACGTACAGCGACAAGGACGCAGCGGCAAGAATTACGGAAGTGAGAATCGCGGGCAAGCGTGTCCGCGTAAAGGAAGCACCCAAGTCATGAAGCGAGGAAATATGGAAGTACAAATGAATGGTGTTGCACAGCCCGCGGGAGATGGTCCTGCGCTGGAGCTCTCGGATGTGGCGCTGCGCGTGGCGCTCTGGCTTCTGTATGGCGGAGCCGCGGGCGAGATCGTCTTCTGCTCGAAGACCATCGAGGAAGGGATGGGGGCTCCGCTTTCAAGTTGTTCATCCCGGGCAGCGCACGGATAAGCATCGAAAACGGAAAGCGACATCCTCAACCGGCTGGTTGAAATGATCAAAACGAATCGCTGACGTAGATTGCGCGGCTCAGGACCGCTACGCTGTCCTGGCCGCGCCCGCCGCGA
>JBGPZR010000047.1:0-9882 GCA_041493845.1 Terriglobia bacterium
AATGAGGGAGATCGCGAGCAGCTTCAGCCAATGTTCGCGGACGAACACGGCTGTTTGCGCGAGCGCGGACGCGCCAGCGTTATTTCGTGAGAAGTGCGCGACCGTTTCGCTGCTTTTGTAGGTGCTTGCCGGAGCGGATCGAAGCGTCAAGCGCTCGTCCTTGTCGAAGTGATTTCCAGGTAATTGCAGCGAGCAAAGATATCATGAGTGGGAACACGGAATTCGCGACATCGAATCGGCCCGGAGTGATGCGTCTGAACAGGATGGGCTGACGAGCGAGGTGCGCCGAGGTCAGGCGTCTTCTGATACAGGCCTGGGGGCGTAGGGATATTTCAGAGGTTTATGCGCGTGACTGGTGGCGTAGTCCGCGAGTTCGGAATCGCTCAGGCGAAAATGACTTTTCACCGGATGGTTCTCGGATGCGGCGAGCTCGCGATGGAGCTTGTGGGAGCAGATGTCCGGCGCGTCCTGGTAGCGCACGACGCGAGCGCTGAAGGCCTCGTTGGGAATGGTGACCGTATACTCGCGCGGCTCGGTGGCAGGTTCGCGGACGGTAAACGTGTATTCCCGGACGAGATTCTTGGCCTCAAAACCGACAAATTGCACGATGATGCGGGGTTCGCTCATTGGACGCTTACTACGGTTCCAACTGCAGCCGCCGGGATGCTTTGGTCAAGCGGCTCGACCGAAAAAAAAAGGCGAGCCGGCGTTTGCCGGCCCGCCCTTTGTGACTAGAGGCTGGTGACGTTCGCAGCCTGCAGGCCCTTGGGGCCCTTGGTGACTTCGAATTCAACCGCCTGGCCTTCGTTCAGCGACTTGTAGCCCTCCGCCTGGATGGCGGAGAAATGGACGAAAACGTCCTCGCCGGACTGGCGCTGGATGAACCCAAAACCCTTGCTGGCATTGAACCACTTCACTGTTCCTTGTTCTCTCACTGATGTACTTCCTTTGTTTTTTAAGCTATTTGTGCTTCTCGACCGCCTCCAGCCGTAATGCAAAAGAGGCTGCAAGTGTGAACTTGCAGCCCCTTCAATCGAATCTAAAGGTGTTACAAGAGCAACAAACGCAAGTTCAGACTACCACGGATTTGCCGCTGCGCCAAGTGAAATTTTTCGCAGCGCTCAGGGAACAGGGTTTGCGACGCGCTCTTTTTGCGCCGATTCGACGACGGGAGCGAGCGTGCCGTTGTGGATGACGTACTCGCCGTCGCGCCAGCGAACGCGATTTCGCGCGAAGCTTGCAAGCAAAATAATGACCGCCAGCGCGTCCCAGATGGGAATCAGCCAGAATTTTTTCAGGATCGAGGGTTGCTTCAGCCCCCAGATGGCGATCACTCCGGTCATCAAAATCCGCAGAAAGAGATACGAGCCCAGGTACCCAGCAGCGGCGGCGATCGTGGGATGCGCCGCAATGGCGATGAGCGACCATAGAAGCCCAAGCGTGAGAAGCAGGCCGATGTGCCCCCAGGGGCGCATATTTTTCTGCACCACGGCCCAGCGCATGCGTTTGGCCAAAAACCCGCGCATGCTTTCGAAATCAACGACGGCGCGGACAGCATACGGGAGCAGTTCAACCCGGTAACCCTTTTCCGCAATTAGGCGGCCGACGAGCATATCGTCCGCAGGCTTATTTTCGATGGCGGCAAACAAGCCTGCCTCGGCCAGAGTTTCCTTGCGCGTGACGATCGTGGAACCGAGAGCGAATTTCACGCCATCGAGAAGACGCGCGACCGCGAGGCTGGCATAAAAATCGGAGACCTGGCCGATGGCCTGCAGGCTGTTGGCGAAAGATTTCTCGTCGGTCTGCAGATAGAGGCAGGTGACCGCGCCGACCTGCGGGTCACGCAGAGGGGAAATGACGGTGCGCAGATAGCCGGGCTCGACGCGGATATCGCTGTCGCTGAACGCCAGGTAGGAATGCTTCGCTTCGCTTGCGAGGCGGGAGAGCTTGGAAACTTTGTCGTTTGTCGCGCTGGGATTCGAGCCGATCAGGAGGCGAATCGAGCGATCTGGAAATTCGCGCGTAAGTTTTTCGATGATCGGAACGTTTGGATCATCGGCGCTGCCGGCGCAGAAAAGCAATTCGAAGTCGGGATAATCCTGGCGGCAAAAGCTCGAGAAATTTTCATACGCGCCATCGTCGAGCCCGCGCACCGGTTTCAGGATGCTGATGGCCGGGGTGAAATCCGGATTGGGCTCGAGGCGCCGCGAAAAAAAATGCAACGAGCTGAAAATGGCGAGCAGATAGTAGATGAGTGGGAATGTGGCGACAATCAGGACACAGGTGTTAAAAACCTGCCACGCACTCATCAACAATTCCGGCTCTCGCAATCCACCAAAGGATTCCCCGCGCGCACCGGTTCAACGTACCCCGGTGGACGTGAGGGCACGTAAGCGGCCGTCCGATTCCGGCGCCCCGGCGCTCCAACTGACGTGGGGCAGAATCGTTTCCATGCGAATGTGGTCGCGGGCCTCCAGGATTTTTCTGAGCATGCTGTCGATCAATTCGTCCGAGAGAAAGCGCGGTTTGAGGCCGAGGCCCAAGAGATTGTCGTGGACCACGTTGTAATGGTGGTCCTCCATTTCGATGCGCGGATTCGGCAGATGATCTATCTTTACGGGGATGCCCAGCTTTCGGGCCTGCTCTTGGACCATCTGAGCAAGCTGCGCAATCGAGAAAATTTCGGTGAACTGATTGAAGACACGAAATTCGCCGGGCTTGGCCGGGTTGGTGACCGCCAACTCTACGCAGCGCAGCGTGTCGCGGATATTCAAGAAGCCGCGCTTTTGCGCGCCCTTGCCGTAGATGGTGAGCGGGATGCCGGCGACAGCCTGAACGCAGAAGCGGTTCAGCGCGGTGCCGAACACCGCGTCGTAGTGAAAACTGGTCTCCAGGCGCGGATCGAGTTTCGATTCTTCCGTTTCGATGCCATACACCACGCCCTGGTTTAAGTCGGTGGAAGCGAGCTTCCAGATGCGGCAGGCGAACATGATGTTGTGGCTGTCGTGAACTTTCGACAGGTGGTAGAACGACCCGGGCTGCTTGGGGAAGGGAAGGCGGTCTTTTCTTCCCTTGTGCTCGACTTCGAGGAAGCCTTCTTCAATGTCAATATTCGGCGTGCCGTATTCGCCGAGAGTTCCGAGCTTCACCAGGTGGCATTCCGGCGCCACGCGCTTCATGGCCCAGAGAACATGCAGTGTCCCGACCACGTTGTTGACCTGCGAAAATACCGCGTGGTCGTGGTCCATCATCGAGTAGGGCGCGGAGGGCTGCTCGCCATAGTGGATGATGGCCTCGGGCTCGAAGGATTGGAGCGCGTCATGAACGAAGTCGTATTCGCAGAGGTCGCCGGTGAAAACAGTGAATCTCTTGCCCCTGATTTCCTGCCACGCGCGGACGCGCTCGTCGAGCTTGCGAATCGGAATCAGCGGCTCCACGCCGAGCTCGGCTTCCCATTGGCGCTTGCCGAAATTGTCGAGCAGCGCGACGTCGTGCCCGCGCTGGGATAGGTACATGCCCGTCGGCCAGCCGAGGTATCCGTCGCCCCCCAGGATCAGAATGCGCATTCATTCCCCCTAAAAGATTGTCGCAGTAAACGCGCAAAAATCAAAATTACAATATCCGGGGACGAATCGAAACACATTTCGACCCGCAGGTTTTGTCGAGTCCGGTCCTAGCGCAGCGAGATTCGCCCCGTCCGGACATTAGATTTCGTTTCAATCTCGGTGGTTGCAGGTGTACCGTGCGCCCGCCTTTCTTCCCGCCGGGCCGAATTTTCAAAGGTGTCGCACCCTGCGCCTTCGTGATATCTAAAGGCATCCATTTCTTCTTAGGAGCGGCATCGGCGGCGATGTGCCGGGAGCGAGGAGATTCGCAATGAGTCGAACGGCAAAGGGCGGCCGGGGAGTCGCAATATTTCTGGTTTTATTAGTATTTGCATTCTGGTGGGTCGGGAAATTTGATTCGGCGGCAAGTTCGCCGAATGCGGCGGCGATTTCCGCCATGCCGGGCGCACAAACTGCGATGCCACCGCAGCAGCTAAGCGCAGAGAGCCAAGCTGCCCTGCACGCCATCGTCCAGGCTGGATACCTCGCAGAACTGCGATGGCCGGATTTCAGTGACTACCGGCAACCCCTGGTTAAATTTTACGATTCCTACGCTTATTCGCTGCCGTGGATCAGGGGGATGCAGCCAACCCCGCAGGCGCAGGAGGTGATCGCGCTACTGCTGAAGGCGGATCAGAAAGGACTGTCGGCGGAGGATTACGACGGCTCGCGTTGGAGCGCGCGGCTGGCAAAGCTCAGGCCCGCGGCGCAGCATCCCACCGAGGAGGATGCCCTGCGTTTTGACGCAGCGATGACGGTTTGCGTGATGCGGTACATCTCCGACCTGCACATTGGCAAAGTGAATCCGCGTCATTTCGATTTCGGGATTGATGTGGAGGCGAAGAAATACGATTTGCCGGACTTTCTGAAAAACCACGTCGTGGACGGGCCAAATGTTCCGGAGGTGCTGGCCCAAGTAGAACCGCCCTACCCGGGCTACCGCCGCGAGATCCAGGCGCTGCAGATTTACATGGAGCTGGCGCGCAAAGATGACGGAGAACAGCTCCCGCCTGTGAAAAAGACAGTTGCACCGGGTGATGCCTATCCGGGCGTACCACGGCTGACGCGGCTGCTTCGTCTGACGGGTGACCTTCCGGCAGATGCCGATGTGCCCGCCGCTGCGACGGTGTACCAAGGCCCGCTGGTGGACGCGGTGAAGATTTTTCAGCGCCGGCATGGATTGGATCCGGACGGCCGAATCGGCGCGCAGACGATAGGAGACCTGAATGTGCCTTTGAGCCGGCGGGTACGGCAGATGCAACTGACGCTCGAGCGCTGGCGCTGGCTTCCGCTAGGAATTCAGAAGGCGCCCATCGTGGTGAATATTCCCGAATTTCGATTGCGCGCCTACGACGAACATTTGAAGAACGCACTGACGATGAATGTGGTGGTAGGCAAAGCCTATGACCACAGCACGCCGATATTCATCGACGACATGGAGTACGTGGTCTTCCGGCCGTACTGGAATGTTCCTTACTCGATCGTGAAAGCCGAGCTGCTGCCGGGCATTTCCCGCGACCCGGACTACCTGACCAAGGAGGGCTTCGACGTTGTGGATAACCGCGAAAACGTAATTGGATCAGGGCCGGTGACGGAAGACATCCTGCAGCAGCTCCGCGCCGGGAAACTCTTCATCCGGCAGAAGCCGGGACCAAAGAATTCACTCGGGCTCGTGAAATTCATCTTTCCGAACAACTATGACGTGTACATGCACGATACGCCTTCCACCGAATTGTTTTCGAAGTCGCGGCGTGATTTCAGCCACGGCTGCGTGCGGCTGGAACGGCCGGCGGACATGGCTGCGTGGGTCCTGCGCGACAATCCCGGCTGGAACATCGAACGGATACGTGCGGCGATGAATGGGGAGAAAACACAGCAGGTGAATTTGGCGCACTCCATCCCGGTGCTCATTGTGTATGGCACGGCGGTGGTGCAGGAGGACGGGCTGGTCCACTTCTACGACGATATTTATGGGCACGATGTCGCGTTGGAGAAAGTGCTGGAGAAGGGCTACCCGTACCCCGGTTAGTCGCCGGCCAGCAGGCTGGGAGGGCAGTCAAAACACCACTGGCGGACGCGGCCGGTGTCCACGTGAATGAAATCGGAGTGAGGATAATAACCGACGCCGCCGCGATGAAGAGCCAGTGCGGCTTGGCGCAACTGGAGGGTATTGATCCCCGGGATACGCAGGTCAATCGCTTCCGCCAGAATGTGGAGGCTGTTCTTGGCCACGCCCGAGGTGCGTGAGCGCAGGAATTCGTTGGTCCAGCGGGACCGCAAGCCGCAGACAATGTCAATTTCAGCGCCGGGGTGACCCACAGCGATGGTCAAATCTTCCAGCGTGTCGTAGAGCCGCGGATCGAAGTGGCGAACATCGCCAGTGCGGAAATCGCGCAGGAAAAAATCGAGCCTGGCAATGGCATCAGGCAGATAGGTATCCCCGCGGCGGTAGACGATATCGATCCGCTCGCCCGTGTGCGTATGGAATAGGCGAATTCGGTGCACCTGAGGTTGTTCGGCGGGCACCCCGCTCGACTGCGCTGATGCCCCTAGCGGTGCAAGCAGGCACGCCAAAGCGCTCGCAATCCAGCACTGCCGGAGAGCCTTCCCGTTTTGTCCGGTTACTTGCAACCCAGCTCCATGTGGCCCAGCGGGGCGGCCCATCAATCTGCGCGAAATCCTTGGGAGGTCATCAATCCCGTCATTCTCCCAGAGTAATTCTCACCTGTCTAGAAGGGGACAACATCCGATTGCCGCGTGGTCAATGGCGGGAGTACGATAGCCCCCCACGAGAGCGATGAGCCCGGCTCCGTTCAAGCGGGTCTCCCCGGAGGACGGCCATGAAAAGAAAGCCCCTGATTATCGCTGTTGCGGTAATTATCCTGCTGCTCGCTGTGGTTGTAGCGCTGCCGTTCCTGATTGATGTGAATCATTTCAAGCCGGAGCTGCAATCGGATCTGGGAACTGCACTGGGGCGCAAAGTGGAAGTCGGCAACATCTCGCTGGCAATCTTTTCGGGTGGCGTGGCGATTGAAGACGTGGCCATTTCGGACGATCCCGCCTTCAGCCGCGAGCTATTCCTGAAGGCCAAGCAGCTCACCGTGGGCGTGAATCTGATTCCGCTGATTTTTTCGAAGAAACTGGAGGTTCGATCCTTCGGTGTGGTGGATCCGGAAGTGTCCCTGCTGCGAAATTCCGCGGGAGTCTGGAATTATTCGAGCCTCGGCGGTAACGCTGCGAAGGCCAAGTCCAAGGGCGGCGATACGGCCAGCACCAACCTGACAGTAGAAAAACTGACGATTTCGAACGGCAAGATCACGATTGGCACGCTCGGCTCGCACGCGAAGCCGCTGGTGTATCAGGAGGTGAACGTGGAAGCAAGCGACCTCTCTACCACTGCGCAGTTTCCATTTCAGGTCAGTGCGAAGGACCCGGCGAATGGCGCCGTGAAAGTGGATGGGAAGGCAGGGCCGATCAATCAGGCGGACACCTCGTTGACGCCGCTCAACGCGAAGATCGAAGTGCAGCATCTGGACCTGGGGGCTTCAAGTGGATTTCTCGGCACGGCATCCGGCGTGGGTGGCCTGCTTGATTTCAATGGCACTCTAAATTCCGATGGCCACCAGTTGAGTTCGAAAGGGACGGTGAAAACCAGCAAGCTGAAAGTCGCCGCCAACGGCGCACCGTCGCACGTCCCGGTGAACGTTGATTACGATACCGAATATGATCTGAAGCGGCAGTCCGGAACGCTGAAGCAGGGTGACGTGCACATTGGGAAGGCGCTGGCGCGGCTTACGGGCGCGTACAACACTGCCGGCGAGGAAACGACGCTGCAGATGAAATTGAAAGGGCAGGCCATGCCAGTGTCTGACCTCGAAGGCGCGCTGCCCGCCGTGGGTGTGACGCTGCCTTCCGGCGCGAAGCTCGAGGGCGGGACGCTCGACGCCGACCTCGGGATCAGCGGACCGGTGAACCGCCTGGTAATCGTGGGGCCCGTGAATCTCTCGAACGCTAAGTTGGCGGGCTTCAATCTGAAATCAAAACTGGGAGCGCTGTCTTCCTTTGCGGGGTTGGGCGGGAGCGGATCGGATACCGAAATCCAGACGCTGAGCATGAATCTGCGCATGGACCCGGAAGGCACGCATGCGCAGAACCTGAATCTCGTGGTGCCGTCGATCGGAACCATTACGGGTGACGGAAACGTCAGCGCGAGCGGGCAACTGAATTGCAAGATGGTCGCTAAGCTCGCCGGAGGCGCAGGCGCCGCGATGGGCGCGGTCAGCCAATTCACGAAATTAGGTGGTTCGCAGAGCGGCGGCATCCCCTTCATGATTCAGGGCACAACTTCGAACCCGATTTTCGTGCCTGATGTCGCCGGCATGGCGGGCGGTCTTGCGAAGAGCCAGTTGGGAGGCATCACCTCAGGCGCCGGAGGCACACCAGCCGACCAGGCAAGCGGGATTCTAGGCGGGCTATTGGGGGGCAAGAAAAAGAAACCGTAAAAGCCAAATGGTGCGAGGGAGCGCCCACCCTGCTAGGTTTGTGTTTGGGAGGAGCGACCCCGCGGAGATCAAGAGCCGGCGCGGACGGTAGGAAATCTTTTTTCGAGCCAGACACGCGCTTCTTCGGGATGGAATTGGAAAGGTCCCAGCCCGCCGCGATATACGATTTTTCCGGATTCATCGAGGATATAAACGCGCTCCGGCCAGCCGGCATAGACGGCGTCGGCAGTATTGGCCATGGAATCCACGCCGAGCGGAATTGGAAAATGGAATCTTTGAATGAAATCGTTGGCGATGGCCACGCGCTGCTCGAGAGACTTCGGCTGCGGGTAGCAGACTCCCTCATCGACATTTGATTTCATCTGCCACTCGTCCAGCGGATGGGCTTCGCGGATGTACACGGCGAGGAAGTCGGCGCGGTCTTTGTAATCGTCGTAGAGTTTGGCGAGGTAGCCTACCTCGCGGCGAAACGGCGGTCAGGTGTAGCTTCCAAAAATGAGAACGAGCGGGCGCCGGTCGATGCGATCACGAAGCGCAAATCTCGACTGCCCATCGAGAGCGACCAGTTCGACGTCCGGCGCAGCATTGCCGACGCGCAGATCGCCGCGGTGCCAGTGCGGCAGCGCGTACCGCAGGAAGCCATAGACGTCGCGCGGCCCGCCCATCAGATAGCTCAGTACGCCGTAACTGAGCACCAGGACTACAACTAGCGCAACCGCCGTCCATTTCCACCAGCGCACGTTCACCCCGCCTCCTTGTAACGCCAAACGATAGCGTGCGCGCCCGGGGGAGTCAATTGTGGATGATCTACGGTGGCGCACTTAATGCCATTACGCTCGAACAGCAACGTGGCAAATCGAGGATGGTGCGACAGATGCGGTGATTGATATTTGCGTGATTATCGGTCAGGCCGTCAATTACTCTTTCTGTGACAACGCGGCAAAGTTGTGTTAGAAGGGAGGCACATTAGGCCATCAATCGCCCCCGCTGCGCGAATCACGAAGCTCGGAGCATAGGGGTGGGGCCGATTGATCCGGCATGGAGTTTTGTTGAGCAGGTTCTTCAGGTGCTTCATGTGCTGCAGTCCGTAGCGCGCAGGAGACGGTAGCGGACCCTGGATGATTGCTGAAAACCTGGGTGCGGAGGAGAATTCAGATGAGTGAAATCAAACACGTGTGGGCAAGACTCAATGGAGCAATGAAAGCGCGTATGAATTGGGGCCGCAGCCATCGAGTACTTGTCATCCTCCTCTCCGTGATAGTTCTTGGTGCTACTCTCGGTCCCCTTGTCGGGCGGCAGACTCTATCCAAAAAAGAAATTGCCGAGCGGGAACGCGAGTCACCCGATTTGGTCCGCAAGCGCGCCGAGTGGTTCTTCCGGCCGCGCGCTTCCGCCAATGGTCACGTCCCGGGCGGTCTCCGCCTGAAAGCATTGGCAGAGCTTGACTCGAGAATGCGCGCAGAGGGCACGTTGATGGGGCGCGTCCCGGCCTTCGTGCCGGGAATTCAGGGGTCGCAGACGAAGTGGACCGCGCTCGGCCCGCAACCGGTAGTTGAGTTGGCCTTTTTTGGCGCGGTATCGGGACGCGTGACGGCTCTTGCAGTTGATGGATGCGATTCAACCGGCGATACCGTATATCTCGGTGCTGCTGAAGGCGGCATCTGGAAAACGACAAACGGCGGTCAAACCTGGACGCCGCTGACCGACCAGCAGGATTCGCTATCGACTGGCTCCATCGCCCTAGATCCAAATTGCACTGGTTCCCCCGCCCATTC
>JBGPZR010000152.1:0-5756 GCA_041493845.1 Terriglobia bacterium
GGCTGCGATCGTGGGTGATGGCGCCTGCGAGGTGAATCCGGAGCTGACGGGGAAAGTGAATCAGGAGGCGGTGCGGTGGCTGGCGGAGAACTATCCCGGGAGGATCGTGTTCACGTCAACCTGCTCGGTGTACGGGCAATACGACGCCGAAGTGGACGAAGAGTCCCCGGTGCAGCCGTTGTCGCTCTATGCGAAGACGAAGCTGGCTGCGGAAGGCTTTCTGCACGAGGAGAACAGCCTGATCTTCCGGCTGGGGACGGCGTTTGGAGTTTCGGATACGTATTCGCGGCCGCGAATGGACCTGGTGGTGAATTACATGACGACGAACGCGCTGACGAAGGGGGAGGTGTCGGTCTTTGGCGGGACGCAATGGAGGCCGCTCGTACATGTGAAGGACATCGCGCAGGCGATCGTGCACAACCTGGAGCGGCCCGTGCGGGGAGTGTACAACGTGGCCGCGGCGAATCTGCAGATCAAGGAGCTGGCGGGGATGGTCAGCGGGATGACCGGATGCAAGGTGAAAGTTACGGAACAGAAGTTCCAGGACCAGCGCAACTATCACGTGAGCTGCAAGAAAGCGCTGCGCGACGGGATCTTTAATCCGCATACGATGCGCACGGTACAGGACGGCGTGCGGGAGATCGCGGAACTGGTCGGACGGGGGCGGATCAAGCAGACCGAGGACGAGGTCTACTTCAACGCGCGCCATGCGGAGAAGCTGAAAGCCTATGGACAATTCGCCTAAAGAACCCACGCTCATCGCGGGCGGTTTCGCGGTAGACGACCGGGGCCAGGTGTCGTTCGTGAACGGGTTTGCGTTTGGCTCAGTCCAGCGGTTCTATCTGGTGGAGAACTTTTCGACGCAAGTGGTGCGCGCGTTTCACGGCCACCTGAAGGAAGAGAAATTTGTCCTGGTTGTGGCGGGGTCGGCCATCGTGGCGGCCGTGCGGATTGATGATCCGGTCCGTCCCGACCGGCAGATGAAGCCCCACCGCTTCGTTCTATCCGACCGGCAGCCGCAGATCCTGCACGTTCCGGCAGGCTACGCGAACGGATTTCGGCCGCTGGAGCCGGGGACGAAGATCCTGTTTTTCTCGACGGCCACGCTGGAACAGGCGAAGAGCGACGATTTTCGCTTTCCGCACGATTATTGGGGACGAAGTGTGTGGGCAGTGGAGCCGCGCTGAGTAGTGTGGTGCAAGGTCTGAGCCGGAGAAACAGACGCTTTGAAATAAGAAGTAATTCACGGCAACCAGAACAGAGTTGGTAAGGAGAAAGATAAGTGAAAAGAGTTCTGCTGCTTGGAGCGACGGGGATGCTGGGGAGCGCCGTTTATGGCGTTCTCAAGGATCAGTACGACCTCATGCTGGGGGTGCGAAACCCGGACAAGATTGCGCTGCTCGATCAGGCATGCGGAGGAGCCGGCCGGTGCCGCACGATCGTTCCGTTTGATGCTGCGGCCGTCTATCAGGACTACGTAACAAAGCAGGGAGGTTCGAACGAATACTTTGCTGGATTCCTGAAGTCCGCGGGAGAAGTCGATTTCGTCGTCAATGCGATCGGCGTGACGATTCCGTTTGCACTTAAGGATCCCGCGCAAACCTTTTTCATTAACGGAGCGCTTCCCCATCTTCTCGCTCAGCAGTTCGGAGAGAAGCTCATCCACATCACGACCGACTGCGTCTACAACGGCACGAACGGTTTTCCGTACAACGAACAATCACCGAAAACACCTATGGACGCCTATGGCCTGTCCAAGAGCCTTGGCGAGCCGGCAGGCTGTCTCACGATCCGCACATCGATCATCGGCCGTGAGCTGGATGGTTTTACCGGGCTGTTGGAGTGGTTTCGGCGGCAGGAAGGGCAAACGATTACCGGTTTCGCGGAGCACTACTGGAACGGAATCACCACGCATCAATTCGGGCGGATCTGTCACCAAATCATGAAGTCGCCCAACGGGTTTCCGCGACGCGGCATTTACCACGTATTTTCCACTCCCGTCTCGAAGTACGAGATGCTGCTGGCGCTCCAGAAGAAGTACGGGGTCGAATGCACAGTCCGGCCGGATTACGACAAGAAGCTGAATCGAACCCTCACGACTTGTAAGGATCTCAACGACAAACTGAAGATACCCTCGTTTCAAGAGATGCTGTATGCGCTTCCCGAGCGATAGAAGATGAGAAAACACTTCAAGCTAGTCACCTTGCTGGGGATCCGACCGGACATCATACGCATGCGCAAGCTGCTGAATCTGCTCGACCGCGGACAGGCGTGCAACGGCTATCACCATCTGTATGTTCATTCCGGCCAGCATTACGATTATTCCCTCGATGGAATATTTCACCGGGAACTGGGTGTGCGGGACCCGAAATTCAATATGCGGACGGGAAGGACCTTGAAGAAAAGGGCCAAGACCGGCCATGTCTACCAGGCAGGTTTCCTTTTTGAGAAGACTGCTCAAATGCTCGAGAAAATACGGCCCGACGCCGTTCTGTTTCTGGGGGACACGAATACGGTTCTCTCTTCGATCGTCGTGGCGAAATATAACGTTCCCGTGATTCACATCGAGGGAGGAGGACGGAGCTTCGATTGGCGAATGCCCGAGGAAAAGAACCGGATCATCATCGATCATCTATCGGACGTGATCTATTGCTATCTCGATCGCTACAAGCAAATCCTGCTTGCCGAAGGAGTGGCGGAACATCGGATTGTCTCTGTAGGGAACATCATTATTGACGCGCTGGAGCAGTTTCTGCCAGAGGCACGGCAAAGACAAATCCTGCGGAGCCTCGGAGTCCAGCCAAAGAAATATGCGCTGTGCACCCTGCATCGGGAAGAAAACATCGAAAACCGCCAGATTCTTGCGGCAAAAATAAAGGGCCTTCGGCAGCTCTCGCGCCTGTTGCCTGTCGTGTTTCCTGTCATGCCGCGCGTACGCGCCCGGCTCCGCAGGTATGGGCTGGCGAATGTCTTGAAGAGCCCGGGGATCATTTTGACGGAACCCTTGGGATTTCTGGATTTTCTTAAACTGGAAGCGGAAGCGAAGATGATCGTTACCGACAGCGGCACAGTGCAAGAGGAAGCGCTCCTCCTGGGCGTGCCCTGTCTGGTGATGCGGCGTTCCACCGAGCGCCCGGAGACAATCGCAGTAGGCGCAAGCATTCTGGCGGAAGGGGACCTCTATTCGAACGCTCAGCGAGTATTGCAAATGGCGCCCCATTGGGACCGCACTATCCTGAATCCGCTAGGAGGAAGTCCGAGCGAGCGAATCTACGAGGATCTGATGAATCGGATTCGGTCTGGCTATTTTGCAAGGTCGCGAACCCTCGCGATGCTTGAGGAGAATCAATTTGTTCGCGAGGCGTATGGTCTCGCGCGCTGCAGTCTCAAGCACCCGTCTCAGTCATCGGATGAAGTTTTGTGTGCCCGATGAGCAAAGCGTGAAATGCGAATTCTGTTACTCACTCAGTGGTTTGACCCGGAACCGACGGTCAAGGGGTTGCTGTTCGCGCGGGAACTGGCCGCACGCGGCCACGACGTCGAGGTGCTGACAGGCTTTCCGAACTACCCCGGCGGGGACGTCTATCCCGGCTACCGGATACGCCCCTGGGTACGCGAACAAATCGATGGGATATCTATCCTACGCGTAGCGCTCTATCCGAGCCACGACAAATCGGGCTTTCGCAGGGCCCTCAACTACGTGAGTTTCGCAATCTCGGCAGCAGTGATCGGCACGGCTTTAGTCAGGAAGCCAGACGTGATGTATGTCTACAGTCCTCCGGCGACGATTGGTTTCCCTGCCGTGGCTCTCGGGATCCTTAGAAGAGTCCCCTTTGTCTACGATATTTGCGATCTCTGGCCTGACACGGTCGCTGTGTCCGGAATGCTGTCTAGCCCTCTGGCCCTCCGTCTGCTCGATAGATGGTGTAAGTTCGTTTACCGTCGCGCCCGGCATATCGTTGTGGTTTCCCCGGGGTTCAAACAGCAGTTGGTTTGCCGGGGAGTTCCGCCGGACAAGATCGACATGATCTACAACTGGTGCGACGAAAACGCTGTCTGCTGCACAGGCCTCGGTGCTCCCGGAAAGGATTTCGGCCTGCAAGGCCGGTTCAACGTGGTATTCGCTGGCACAATGGGCTTCGCACAGGCGCTTGACACCGTTCTCGGCGCGGCCCGGATGTGTGCGGAGGCCCTGCCGTCAGTGCAGTTTGTTTTCGTCGGCGGCGGAATTGAGCTGGCGCGCCTAAGACAGCAAGTTGAGAACGAGCATCTCCGCAACGTGCGCTTTCTTCCCAGGATGCCGATGTCTGAGATTGGTAACCTCCTCGCGCTCGCGGATGCCCTACTGGTCCACCTCAAAGACGACCCCCTGTTCCGGATTACCATCCCCTCGAAGACTCAAGCCTATCTCGCCGCGGGCAGGCCGATGCTGATGGGGGTCAGGGGTGACGCTGCCGACCTGGTGCGGCGTTCCGGCGCAGGCTTGGTATTCCAACCCGAAGACGCAGATGAACTCTGCTCGTCCATTCGGCAGTTGCTGAACATGTCCCCACAAGAGCGAGAAGAGATGGGGCGGCGTGGCCAAGCGTACTACCACGAGCATTTGTCGAGCGCAGCAGGTACTTCGAGATTCGAGCAGGTCTTCGCGCGATGCATTGTTCAATAGGCCAGCTAGCAAAGAATGCCCTCGGCCGCACAGGTTCTGCAGTTGCACTCAGCTTAGCTTCGCCGGGCCTGGTTTGGTGCCGTGACTCTGAGATTTTGACTACGAAGGACAAGCAAGTCGATGTCTCCAAGGCCGTCCGCAGCCTGAAACATCGGGACACCCACAGCCTCGAGGAAGGTATGCGCCTCACTGCGGAATGGATGCGAACTGTGTACAACTTCCAGGACGCGGGTGTGCCTGCTGACTAGCACAGATCGCACCCTCCTGGGGGGAACCCGTGCCTCGCTGGCCGTGGCATTGGACCGGCTGCTGGCGAAGCGGATGGGCCTTGCTGGGCGTGAGCGGGGTAATGCGGGAGTTTCGCCGGGAAGCCCTCTGGATGGCGCTGGAAGAAGAATACCGCAACCTGCTGCACGAGAAGGGGCTGCGATTACCGCAAGCGAAGGCCATTCAGACACTGCATGCTGTTGCTTCTTCCGCGGGTGTTGCCTCGCGATGAGCCGAATCGTCAAGCGGTGTATCGACATTCTGGTGGCGGCGCTCTCTCTTTTGTTTTTCGCGCCGCTGCTGGCGTGCTTTGCGCTGGCGGTGTGGATCCGCATGGGGAGTCCCGTGTTTTTCCGTCAGGTGCGCCCCGGTTATCAGGCCAAACGCTTTAGGCTGCTCAAGTTTCGAACCATGAATTCAGCGCGCGATGAACAGGGCAGTCTGCTTCCCGACGAAGAAAGGCTCACGAAGCTAGGAGCGCTCCTGCGGCGCTACAGCGTAGATGAACTCCCCCAGCTCTGGAACGTGCTGAAGGGCGAGATGAGTCTTGTCGGACCGAGACCGCTCCTCATGCAGTACCTGGACCGCTACACACCAGAGCAGGCTCGCCGCCACCAAGTCAAACCAGGCCTGACCGGCTGGGCTCAGGTGAACGGAAGAAACTCCCTCAGGTGGGAAGAAAGATTCCAACTCGACGTCTGGTACGTGGACCATTGGAGCCTTTGGCTTGATGTAAAGATCATGATGAAAACGGTTCGAAAGATTTTCCTACGGGAAGGCATCTCACAGGACGGCCATGTGACCATGCCGGAATTCATAGGCA
>JBGPZR010000318.1:0-3408 GCA_041493845.1 Terriglobia bacterium
CCCGCGGCGCGCAACGAAATCTCAAGTTCAACTGCGACTGCGCCGCGGCTGGATTATACCTATAATTGGCAGGCGCCGCGATTGGCGCGCGAAGCGGGACGATTCAGATGCCCACAACTGCTGCGAAGAAGAAGAGGACGCCGCGCAAACGCGCTAGCACGCAGAAGCAAATTTCAAATGCCGCGCCGTGGACGCTGCGCCGCGCGCGCGGATTGCGGATTCTTCAAGTGCCGGCGCTCGCGCGCCTCGACTGGCTGGTCCACGGATTCAGCACGCGGCCCGGCGGCGCGAGCAAACTCAAGACTCTTTGTGATGGCCGGGAGAAAAACGAGAGCGTTCTGAATCTCGGCTTCGCGGAGTGGGATAAGCGGGAGCGCGTCCTCGAGAACCGGGCGAAATTCTTTGCCGCCATCGGCACCGGCAAAATGCGCTTGGTTGCGCTGCGGCAGATTCATTCGGACATTATTCATCGTGTAGACGCCGCGGCTCCGCAGAATGCGTCGCGTGAGGACGCCCCGCAGGGCGATGCGCTCTTCACGCGCGAGCGCGGCGTGCTTTTGGTGGTGCAGACGGCGGATTGCATTCCGATCCTGCTCGCCGACGCGAGGCACCACGCCGTGGCCGCCATTCACGCGGGATGGCGCGGGACGTTGCGCCGCATCGCCGAAAAAACGGTCGGGCGCATGCAAATGGAATTCGGCACGCGGCCGGAAGATGTGATTGCGGCGCTGGGACCCGGGATCGGGCAATGCTGCTACGAAGTCGGGCCGGAGGTCGCCAAAGAATTTCAAGCGCAGTTTCCGAACGCGCGCGATTGGTTTGAAGGGCCGTTCGACTCGCTGGCGTCCGGCGAACACGATCCGAACTGGCTGCCCTGGCTGACGATGATGCCGCCCGGTCATCCGCCGCCCCCACCGCGCGTCCGGCTCGATTTGATCGCTGCAAACAGCGCAATCCTCGCTGAGGCAGGCGTCCCGCCACAGCGGATTTCGTCGTCTGGTTATTGCACTGCCTGCCGCAAGGATCTCTTCTTCAGCTACCGGCGCGAGCGCACGACAGGCCGCCTCATGGCCGCGATCGGGATGGGCGCGGCCTGAGTGTCAGGGTTTGGCCGCGGCCTCCCAGCCGTCGTATTCTCCCCCGTGGAAAGCCGCCAGTTGCTCAAACAATCGGCGAGATTCCTGAACAGTTTTTGAATTCAAGACGCTCTGACTCGTAGCCTTCACAAGAAACGGGTTCTGCGAATTTTCGCCCGCATTCGCGGCTGCCGTTTCTTCGATCGAATATCCTTTTGACTGCAATGCTTCCGCAGCTAGGTGGCAGGCTTCCTCACGTGGGAGATACAGATAGTGAATTACTTCACGTGGCTGGTTCAGGTCCGCACCGAGAGCTCGGAGCTGCTCGATGACCGCTTGATCACCCTGGGCCTTCGTCAGGTTGCGCTTACCGACTTCGAGGATTTTTCGCGGCGACCACATTTCGTCCTCCTTCGCGCATCGAGACGCTGTTTAGCTAGTCCTGGCGGCCTCAGAATTCGCGCTCTCCACGAGTGCCAATTGGCCGCAGGCAGCCATCACGTCCTGCCCGCGCGAGTAGCGCACAAAAACGAGCATATCTTTATCCGCAAGGATTTTTCGGAATTCCTCGATGCGCTCAGGGTCAGGCTTTTCATAAGGCAAATCACCCGGGTTCCACGGAATCAGATTCACCTTGGCGCGCAAATTTGAGAGCAGCCGCACGACGCGCCGCGCGTCTTCCGGCGAGTCATTGAATCCTCCGAGCAAGACGTACTCAAACGTCAGGTGCTCCCACGGACGAAGCGGATAGCGGCGGCAGGCTTCGAGAAGTTTTTCGAGGGGATATTTGCGATTGATCGGCATGATCTGGTCGCGTTGCTCGTTGGAGGATGCGTTGAGCGAGATGGCAAGCTTCGGCCGAATCTTTTCCTGCGCGAGCTTCTCAATTCCGGGGACGATGCCGCTGGTGGATAGCGTGACGTGTTTCGGGGAGATTCCCATTCCATTCGGGTCGAGCAGAATCCGCAGTGCCGCAATGGCGGCATCGTAATTCAGCAGCGGCTCGCCCTGGCCCATCAGAACGATGTTCGTCTGCGGCTTGAGAGCCGCGCGATTGTCGTCGAGCGCAACCAGCACTTGCCCGATGATTTCGCCCGCCGAAAGATTGCGGATCAGGCCAAGCGTCGCGGTGAGGCAGAAATGGCAATCCACCGCGCAGCCCGCCTGCGTCGAGATGCAAATAGTCTGGCGATTTTCCTCCGGCATGAACACTGCTTCGATGGTTGCCGGCCTCGGCGGGGCAGCTCCCTCCTGCGGTTCCGCCGGTGTGAGCGCGAGGACGTAGCGCACAGTGCCATCCGCCGAGCGATAACGCCTGAGAATTTGCGGGAGCGCGATGGCGGCTTCTTGGGCCAGCCGCTCGCGAAGTGTGGCGGGGAGGTTGGTCATCGCTGCGAGGTCAAAGCGGCGCTCGGCGTACAGTGCGTGATAAATCTGCGCGCCGCGGTAGGCCGGCTCGCCAAGCGATTGCAAGAACGCACGCAATTTCTCGGCAGACTTGCCGAGCAGATTCATGGCGTGATGGGAGCCGTGCGAAGACATCTTACATTCCATGATAACACGCCGGCTGCGCAGGCATTTTCTGCCGCCCGGCCCGGCGCAGCGCGATATAATGGAATGTTTGGAATGGTTCTCGGCCGGCGATCAGGAGGAGCAGCGATGGAAACTGCGGCGCGCATGGAACAGGTGACGATTGATGAATGGGTGAAGCAGCTCAGCGCCATCCCGCAAAAAGAGTTCACCATTCCGCGCGTCTCGCAATTCACGCAGGCGCGGGCGATTCGCCCGGAGACGCTGGCTCCTTATCTTTTTTACGCCAAGAGCCATTACACGCGGAACCTGATTTACAAATGCGAACTTTTCGAAGTCATGGCCATCTGCTGGGACATCGGGCACGTGAGCCGCATCCACAATCATCGCGACCAGAATTGCTGGATGGTGACGCCGATCGGGCGGCTGCGGGTTCAGAATTTTCGCGTGGAGAATCGCGACGCGTCGCACGGCACTTGCAAGCTGGTTCCTACGGACTCCTATGACATGGACCCCGCTCATCCTGCGGCGGTACAGCCGGAGGAGCCAGTCCATCAGGTGCTGAACCTGCCGGAGTTCGGCCAGCGCGCCACCAGCATCCACATCTATTCGTATCCCTATTCGAGCTGCGAAATCTATTCGATCGACCGCGGCGCTTATTCGGACGTGCCGCTGCACTACTCGAGCGAATACGGCAAGCTTTCCCCCGATGAAAAATTGATGTAGGGATCCGCTCACGGTGATTGCGGCGGCATGCGGCGTAGAAACGAAGCGGTGCGCTGCCATGACTTTTACCGCCCGC
>JBGPZR010000257.1:0-4075 GCA_041493845.1 Terriglobia bacterium
GTCGTCCTGCCCTTGTGCACGTCCCTGGCCGGCTTGCCGGTCGGGGAAAGCCTGAAAGCAGGCGCAGGGCACCCACTTATTCGTGGGGTTCAGGGCCTAGCACGCACGGCGAAGCGGACCGCTCCTCACGATGCGAAGAGCATCGTGAGTCCCGAGCGAATCCGCCGCGGCGGATGAGCCGAGGGACGTGACCTTGTTCGGAAAGGCCATTGATTGAAAATCCTTTTTGTAGGCGACATTGTCGGCTCGCCCGGCCGCAAAATTGTTCATGACCGCCTCGCTGATATCCTGGCGCAGCGCGAGATCGATCTCTGCATTGCCAACGGCGAAAATTCCGCCTCCGGATTCGGCATCACGCCCCGTCTCGCCGAAGAGCTTTTTGCCTGCGGCATCGAAGTCCTCACCGGCGGCAACCACATCTGGGACCGCAAGGAGATCATCGATTTTTTCCCGCATGAGCCGCGCCTGCTGCGCCCCGCAAATTTCCCGAATGGCTCGCCCGGCAAAGGGCTCTATGTCGGGCGCACCAAAAAAGATGCTCCCTACGCCGTCCTGAATCTCCAGGGCCGCACATTCATGGCTCCGCTCGATGATCCGTTTCGCACCGCCCTCACCGAGCTCGCAAGAATTCCCGGGGACGTGAAGGTGATCGTCGTGGATATGCACGCCGAAGCCACCTCTGAAAAACAGGCCATGGGCTGGTATCTCGACGGAAAAGTTTCCGCCGTCCTCGGCACGCATACGCACGTCGCCACCGCCGATAACCATGTCCTTCCCGGGGGCACCGCCTATATCACCGACGTGGGCATGACCGGTCCGCACGATTCCGTCATCGGCATGGAGAAGGCCGGCATCATGCAGCGCTTCCTCGACGCTATGCCCGCGAAGTTCACCGTGGCCGAAGGCGATGTGCAAATGAACACCGTCCTCCTCGACGTGGACGAAGCCACCGGCCGCGCCCGCTCCATCGAACGCCTCAATTTCCGCCTCGATTAGTGTTCGGCTCCCGTATGGGCACAGCGGCAAGCGCTGCAGGATTTGTGGCTGGCCGCGCAAAAATTGGATATCTATCCCTGAATTTCCTCTGAATATCCACAGGGCTGGAATGAAGCATTTCTGTTGAAATTCGAGTTTCTGCTGCGCCGTACCGCGTGGTTGTCGCGCATTCGCCGATGATCGCTAAATTTTAAGTCACACAGAAAATTTGCAAATACGCCGTGTCCGCAGGGCGATTCTTTGTCGCGCTTGCTGGAACATTCGCGAAACAGACATGCGTCCGTCTCCAGGCAGAAAAATTTTCTCCCCACGCGCGCCTCTAGCGTCTGTGGAAAAACTGTGAATCCCATGAGGAAAGCATGTCGTATATTCGTATAATTTTCTCTTGCTGTTCACGCCGCCATTAGGCACAATCCGGCCTCGCGTTTCTTGTGGAGTCGTCACGCGGGCACTCATTTAATGTCATCAGTACGGGGCACGCGCCTGCGGCAGCGGACCTGAAAGGCCAGACCTAAAGTCCTCCCAAGCGGGGAAGATATTTCCACAGCATTTCCACATCGGTGGAAATTGCGTTAGGGGCTGATTTTCTCAATGAATCTCTGGGACAAGATCCTGCTGCACACCGAGCGCCGCGTCAATCCGCACAGTTTTACCACCTGGTTCCGCCCCACCCGCCAGGAACGTGCCGAGGACGACCGCTTGGTCGTTCGCGTGCCCACCCGCCTGTTCTGCAAGCGGCTCACGGAGACCTACGGGCAGCTTTTGCAGGCCGTCCTGACCGAAGTTGGCAAGCCCCAGCTCGTCCTCGAGTTCGTTTGCGCTGAACCTGAGCCGACAGCTGCGAATGCAGCCGCTGTAACGCAGGCAAAGCTCGATTTTGAATCGGCGAACCACCAGCTCAACCCGCGCTACACATTCGACACGTTCATTGTCGGCGCTTCCAACCAGTTTGCTCATGCCGCGGCAGTCGCCGTGGCCGAGCAGCCCTCGAAATCTTACAACCCGCTCTTCCTCTACGGCGGAGTGGGCCTGGGCAAGACGCACCTGATGCAGGCCATCGGCCACACGCTCAAGCGCCGCAATCCGTCTTTGCGGCTCACCTACATCAGCGCGGAAAAATTCACCAACGAAGTGATTGCCGCAATCCGCTTCGAACGCCAGGCGGCGTTCCGCGACCGCTTCCGCAATATGGACGTCCTCATGGTGGACGACATCCAATTCATCGCCCGCGCCGAGCGTACCCAGGAAGAATTCTTCCACACCTTCAACGCGCTCTACGACCAGCAGAAACAGATCGTGATTTCTTCCGACTGCCCCCCGAAGGAAATTTCTTCTATCGAAGAGCGCCTGCGCTCGCGCTTCGAGTGGGGCTTGATCGCCGATATCCAGATGCCCGATCTCGAGACCAAGATCGCCATCCTCCAGAAAAAAGCGGACAACGAGCGCATGCAGATTCCCGACGACGTCGCCGAATACATCGCTCGCTCCATCAAGTCCAATATCCGCGAGCTCGAAGGCGCCCTCATCCGCCTGATGGCCTTCGCTTCGCTCACCGGCGCAGAGATTAATCTCTCGACCGCGCAGCAGGTGCTCAAAAATATTATCGAGACGCAGGAAAAGAAGGTGACCATCGAGCAGATCCAGAAGCGCGTCGGCGAACATTTCGGCCTTCGCGCTCAGGATCTGAAAGTGCGCAGCAATTCGAAAGTCATCGCCTTCCCGCGCCAGGTGGCCATGTTTCTTGTGAAACAACTCACCTCCGCTTCCCTGCCGGAGATCGGCCGGCAGTTCGGCGGCAAGCACCACACCACCGTCCTCCACTCGATTCACAAGATCGAGAACCTGCGCCAAGTGGACAAAGATTTGAACAAGACCATCAACAGGCTACTCGATTCGTTTGGTTAGGGTTGGGGGTCAGGGGCCCGACCGGGCCTCTCTTCCCACTGTGGATGCGCTGTGCATGCGTCCCAGCACTCGGGCCCGGTCGGGATTTTTCCGCAAGGGCGCAGGCCTTTCCACAGTAGAGGCCGCGCAGCAAGCCCCGCTCTTCATAAGGTTTATAGCGTTATCCGCAGATTCCACACTTGCGGCGACGGCGGCGGTTTTCTTATATTTATATAGAATAGAAAAAGCTGTACAGTAGCCGCAGTGAGAATAAGGGGAAAAAACGCATGACGGAAGCTACCGCGCCTGCCCGTGCCACGCAGGAAGAAAAAGGAACTGGTCCGATGGAATTCAGCGTAAAAAAGTTCGACTTGCTCGAGGAGCTCGAGCTCACCCAGGGCGTCGTCGAGCGCAAGACCACCATCCCCATCCTCTCGAATATTCTCTGCGAGGCCAAGGGCAACCGCCTGACCATCACGGCCACCGACCTCGAGCTCAGCATCCGCACGTCCTGCGATGCCAAAGTGAAGAAAGAGGGCGCCGGCACCATCCCCGCAAAAAAGCTACTCGAGCTTGTCCGCCTGCTCCCCGAGGAAGAAATCAAATTCAAGCTGCTCGAAAATCACTGGGTGCACATCACCAGCGATCGCCGCAATTACAAGCTTGTCGGCATGTCCAAAGATAATTTCCCCGCGCTGCCGGTGTTTCCGCACGCGCTGGTGAAAATCCCCGTAAAACTGCTTGCAGACGTCATCGCCAAGACCACTTTCGCGATTTCACTCGAAGAATCCCGCTACACGCTGAATGGCGCATTGATGGTGCTGAAGCCCGGCTCGCTCACCATGGTGGCCACCGACGGCCATCGCCTCGCCATGGTCGAGACGGACTACAAATTCGAAGGCTTCACCACGGAGACGCGCGTGCTCGTCCCCAAGAAAGCCATGACCGAAATCCAGCGCCTCGCTGCGGAATCCGGCGACGAAGCCCAGGTGGAATTCGCGCAGGACGAAAGCCATCTCTTCTTCCAGTTTGGCGGCCGCCTGCTCACCTCGCGCAAGCTCACCGGCCAGTTCCCGAACTACGAAGCGGTGCTGCCCCGCGATGCCAACAAGACCGTCGTCATCGAGCGCGGCGAACTGCAGGACGCTCTCCGCCGCGTCTCGCAACTGGCCGATCAGCGCTCGCACGCCGTGAA
>JBGPZR010000100.1:0-7133 GCA_041493845.1 Terriglobia bacterium
AAATCCAGAAATTCGATACCGCGCAATCCACGCCCAAGGTAATCGTGCCTCCCGCGGAAGAGACTACGGGCGCGGTGCCGGACTCGACCGATCCCTCGCGGCTTTTTGCCCCAACGGGAGAGAATACGCGGGCTTATTCGCGCGTGGCATTGTGGGCCAAGGCTTATCACCCGCCGATTGCCGAGCCTTTGCAACTGAGTGCCTCGGCGATTGAAACCTACCAGCGCTGCCCGATGCAATATCTGTTCGCAAACGTCTGGAGAATCCGCGGTGGCCCGCACGCGATGATGACGTTCGGCAACGTGATGCACACAACCATCAAAGAATTTGCCGCGCTCGTGCGTGAGCGGCGGAAAGTTCCCTTCTCCGAAGTGGCGGCGATTTATGAGCGCGTATGGTCCTCAGCCGGGTTTCCGGATGATTACCAGGAAGAGGAATACCGCAAGGCAGGGCTCGAGCAGTTGGAACATTTTCACCGCAGCTACTCGGCCGCGCCGCCCGACATGCTGTACCAGGAAAAAGGTTTCGAATTGCATCTCGATCACGACGTGATCGTCACCGGCCGCATGGACCAGATAAACCGGATCGGCGTGAAAGAAATTGAGATCGTGGATTACAAGACTGGAAAGCCGAAAGACGCAAAGAAGGCCGCCGAAAGCCTACAGCTCAGCGTATATGCGCTCGCCGCGGAGGAAGTGCTCGAACTTCATCCTTCACGGCTGGTGTTTTACAACTTGACCACCAACGAACCGGTGGAGACGGGGCGCGATTCAAAAGCTCTTGCGAAGACGAAACAGACGATCGGCGGAGTGGCAGACCAGATTCGTGCTGGAGATTTCGCGGCGAAGCCGGGTTTCCATTGCGGCTACTGCGATTTCAGGCCGCTGTGTCCCGCGCACGAGCAACTCATCTCGATTCAGCCGGCGCGCAAGGACGCCAGCAAGAACTAGCGCCACATTCATGTGAAAAAATCCGGGGCAAAAACAAAAGCGGGGCGGCCCGTTGCCCTGGGCGCCCCGCTTGATTTCCGGAGTGGTTCCGCGCATGAACTACTGTGGAACTTTCTCCCGGCGAATCAGCAGCGGCTTCGATTTCGAATCGCGCTCGACTCGCTTCGTTCATCTATAAATGCGCGCGAGAATGAAGTCAAGCAGAAAAACTTTATAAGGATGACCGGCGCGAAACATTTTTTCACGTTATCTAGTGCGGCGCGTTCACCGCGCTCGTGTAATAGCCTTCGCGCGCGGTGATGTCGAGACCGGGGCGCCGCACGCGGACTTCGATCGAGTGATAATCTTTGCTGCGATCCGCTTCTTGCGGGCTGAATGCAAGGATGTACTGGTTGCGCGCTTGCTCGGTGACCCTGGCATAGAGCCGCCCCAGGCTGTCCGCTTTCCCGGCGTAAAACGTATCGCCGCCGGTGCCGCCTGCATAGTGTTCGAGTCGTGAGGTTTCGTGCTGGAAAAGAGCGTGGCCGACGGAAATGGAATAAACGGAAACATCGGCGGTCAGCAACAGTTGGAGCGTGTCCTTGAAGCTGTGTTTGTTATTGCGTGAGTTGTTGCCGTCGGAGATTAGGAAGATAATCTTGCGGCGATCGCGGCCGCGGCCCTTGAGCATTTCGCCCGCGGCATAGATGGCATCGTCGAGATCCTTGTCCACGGTTTCACGACGCGCGCCGACGTTGGGAACGCCGGTCTCCTGTGAGCGGCCGTTGATTGTGGGACCCGCCTCGAGCGGGCCGCCGAAGCCACCGGGAAAATGTGAACGAATCTCGAGGCGCTTGAGCGTGGTGAACGTCAGGTCGTTGCTGAAAGAAAAGTTGGACACGATACTCGGATATTCGGAGTAGGTGACAACGGCGACTTCGTCCGCGGGGCCAAAGCCACCGGCGATGGCCACCAGGCTTTTCTGCACCTGCTCGGCTTGTTTTTGCGAGAGGTCATTGTCGATCAGAATCACAGCGGAAAGCGGAAAGGGATCCGCAGAAAACTTCAGGATCTGCTGCTCCTGGCCGTCCTGGAAGATGCGGAAATCTTCGGCCTGCAGGCCGCCGACCAGGCGCCCGTCGCGATCTTTCACCGTGACAGGGACGATGACAACTTCGGTGTGACTTTTGATGTACGCGCGAGTGTCGCCTTCCTGTGAAGGTTTCTGCTGGGCGCCCGGGGCTGCAGGAGCGGACTTGGGTTCCGGAGCCGTCGCAGGAGGATTCAGTGTGGGCCTGGGCTGAATCTGGGCGGCGACGGGAAGGCCAAGGACTAAGACGGTGCCAAGCGTGAGGATGATTCGGGTCATCAATTTGTCTCGCTTCTTGCCCTTGGGCAACATCGGGGGATTCTGCACTCCGCCAGCCCCGGAGATTTTTGAGCGAACATCCGGAGGCGCGCCCGGTGCATCGTACCAGTCAGCAATGATCTCCAAGGGGATTATACAATGCGCATGACCAGCTATGCGGCAGGCATTCTCACTTTGGCTGCAGCGGGAATCATTGCCGCGAGCGCCAATGGGCAATCGCAGTCGAAGCAACAGACGCCGCAATCCGACCAGACGCTGAAAAGCCAGGTTACCGTCGTAAATGTTTTTGCCACGGTGCGTGACAGGCATCACGGGATCATCTCCGATCTCACCGAGAAAGACTTCAAAATCCTAGAGGACGGCCAGGAGCAGAAAGTTGCCTTCTTCTCGAGAGAAAAGAACCTTCCGATCACGCTCGGAATCCTCATCGACACCAGCGGCAGCATGGATCGAATACTGAGTGCCGAGCAGGATGCCGCGTCGCGATTCTTGCAGCGGGTGCTGCGCAAGAACGATGAGGCGATGGTGATTAGTTTCGATCTCGATGTGAACTTGCTGGCGGACTTTACGCAGGATACCGTGGTCCTGGAGCGCGCGATTCGCCGGACGGTGATCAACGCGCCAGCCGCGGGGATTGGCGGCACGGTGGGCACGATTCCAACGCAAGGCGGCGGTACGAATCTGTATGACGCGGTCTACCTGGCCGCCCATGATGAGCTGGCGTCGGAAGCAGGACGAAAAGCGATCATCCTGCTGACGGACGCTGAGGACACGGGCAGCCGGCTGAGAATCCAAGACGCAATCGAAGCAGCGCAACGGGCTGATACGGTGATCCACGTCCTGCTGCTGCGGGATTTCATGGCGACATCGGGGGTCGGCCCCGGGGTGGCGAACAAGATGGCGTCGGAAACGGGCGGCCGTGTGATTGACGTCCATAACAACAAGACGCTCGAAAAGGCATTCGATGAAATCGCGGAAGAACTCAGCTCCCAGTACGTGCTCGGATACTACCCCACGAACGAAAAACGTGACGGCACTTTTCGCAAGATTCAAGTGGAAGTGGTGTCGCGCTCCGACGCAAAGATCACCGCACGCAAAGGGTATTACGCGCCAAGGAAGTAGACGCGCTCCGCTTCGAGAATTTGGCACGAGTTTGAAACTACCATGCAGGTTTCGGCGGTGGAAGCGATGGTGCGAAGCTTCGCCTAATCACTCGGGGGCGGCGGGGACGATGGGGCGGTGGCGTAGTAGCCTTTGCGGGAGCGAACGATCAGGCCTTTGCGGTCCGTCTGGACGTCGATTCTGCGATATTTGGCAGTGATAGGCGGATTCGCCGGCGAGTACGCAATGAAATACTGGCTGCGCAATTCCGACCCGATGTCCACGAAGGACTGCGCAAGATCGTCCACTCTGTAAGGAAAAAAAACGCGCCCGCCGCTCTGGTCTGCAAACCTTTCGAGAACTTTATCACCTGGTCCCAGGTGAATTTTGTGAGAGAGGTCGCTGGGGCTTGCGTGCTTTTCTCCTGCGATGGTGCTGGTTGAGATCCATTCCGTGTTCGTGCTGATGGCGTAGATGGAAGCCTCCGCGCGAATGGCAGCTTCGATGGCGTCGCTGAGCGCGTGATCGCTCAGGTTGTCCTCGCCATCGCTGATCACCACCAGCACGCGCCGCACTTCCGGGTTGGGGCCGGGCGCGAGCGGGGGGTTCGAAAGCTTGTCAGCGGCCTTGAAGATTGCGTCGTGGAGAGCCGTGCCGCCTCCGGCCCGCTGCTTGCGGATGGCCGAGGTGAGCAGAGCAAGTTCGCCGGTGAAATCCTGAATCACTTCCGGCTCGTTGTCGAAGGTCATCAGGAAGGCCATGTCCTTGTTGCGGCGAATCACGCTGCTCAGGAAATCTATGGCCGCGTCCTGCTCGAATTCCAGGCGCGGGCGGATGCTGTTGGAAGTGTCGAGAAGCAGGCCGATGCGGAGAGGCAGATCCGTTTCGCGTCCGAAGAAACGGATTTCCTGAGGTATCCCGTCTTCGAGGACTTTGAAATCACTCTTGTCGAGGTTGGTGATGAAATTGTGCCGGCGGTCGGTGACCGTGGCGACCAGATGGACAAGGCCGGTGGTGACTTGAATTGGCGGAATCTGTTTCTGCTGATCTTGGGACAGCGTCTGGCCAGCCGAAGATTTCTTTGCCTGGTCTTGACTTGGCGTAGCTTGTGGCGGAGGAGGCGCGGGCTGCTGCGCGCGCGCAAGAGTGGCGCAAGTTGCCAGCGCGATCGTGAACATGAGAAGCAAGCGCAAAAATTTCATGAGAGAGATTATAGGAACTCCCGCAAGCTGGCGTCAATTAAACGCGACTCAGTTTTGGTGGCCTGAGCGACCATTCTCAGATAGCTGACCAGATCTTCAGGGAGTGGCGCGCGGAACTCGACCCGCTTTCCCGTGCGCGGGTGGGAGAAAGCGATGCGCGCGGCGTGGAGAAAATTTCTGCCGAGGGGCGGCAGTAGCACCGAGGAGACGCGCTCCAGGCGCGGGGCGCCATAGAGCGTGTCGCCGACAACGGGCCATCCCAGCGCCGAAAAATGCACGCGGATTTGGTGCGTGCGCCCGGTGTGGAGACCCGCTTCGATCAGCGTAAAGCCGGCAAGACGCAGGAGCACGCGCCAGTCGGTTCGGGCCTCGCGGCCTTCGCGGCGGCGCGCCGTCATGCGCGCGCGGCGGCGCAGGTCGCGCGCGACGGGAAGTTCGACGCGGCCCGCTTCCCCCTTCACTACTCCGTGGAGAAGCGCGAGGTAGATCTTCTCCACTTCGCGGTCGCGGAATTCCGCGACGAGTTTCAGGTGCGCAGCGTCGGTGCGGGCAATCACCACCACTCCTGAAGTTTCTTTGTCGAGACGGTGCACGATTCCGGGGCGCAGCGGACCGCCAATGGTCGAAAGGCCTCCAGCGGTGCCGTAGCGGTTCAGGAGCGCGGCGACCAGCGTGCCCGCGCCTCCTCCTGCGCCGGGATGCACGATCATTCCAGCGGGCTTATTCACGATGGCGATGTCCTCGTCTTCGTAAATAATTTCGAGCGGAATATCTTCGGCGGGAACGCCGGGAGCGGGCGGGGGTGGAATTTCCACGACCACGGTTGCGCCCGGCTCGATGCGATGAGAAGGCTTCATCGCCGATCCGTCCACGAGGACGCGGCCTTCATCCATGAGGGATTGAATGTGCGTGCGGCTCATTTCCGGAAGCTGCGAGGCGAGGAAACGATCGAGGCGGTTTCCAGCCTGATCGGCGGGAACAGTAAACTGTACGCGCTCGGTGGAATTTTTCGCTGTTGCTGCTTTTTCGGCCATGGGAAGGATGTGGGCTCGAGCCCGGCACTAAAATTTCAATGCTACCGGCCAGCTCCGGCCTGAGCGGCACCGAGTGGCTGGAGCGGCGCTGCGCCACGCAGTCCTCGCCACCAGAGGATGGACCCAGCCAGGATCAGAGCGATGCTTACGAGCTGCATCAGCGAGACGGCGCCGTGGAATAGCATCGTACGGCCGGGATCACCGCGAAAGAATTCGATGGTGCCGCGTTCGGCGCCATACAGGATGAAATAGGTGCCGATCATCTGTCCCGCGAAGCGCTGGCGTTTGCCGAGCCAGACGAGAAAGAGAAAATTGAGAAATTCCACGGAGGCTTCGTAGAGCTGTGTGGGGTGCAGGTGAACGCCCAGGGGAGTGCCGGCAAGGTGCTCGGCCGTCGGGCTGGTGAACGTGACGCCCCAGGGGAGCGAGGTGGGCTTGCCGTAGCAGCAGCCGGCCGCGAAGCATCCCAGACGGCCGATGACGTGGCCCAGCGGCACGGCGGCGCCAATCGTATCCATCACGGGAAGGAGCGGCATTTTCTGGAAGTAAGTGTAGAGCGCAACGGTAAGGACGGCGCCGACCATCCCGCCGTAAAATGTGCCGCCCGATTGAAACGTCTCGATGCTGAATATTTTACCCGGATTGGCCATGTAATAGTCCCACATCGAGAACACGAGCCAGATCTTCGCGATGATCAGCGCGGCGAGAACCATGTAGATGCCGAGGTTCCACACTTTGTCCGGATCGAGCCCGGCGCGGGGAGCCTGACGCCGCGCGTACCACAGCCCAAGCAAGGCGCCAGTGGCAACCAGCACGCCGTAGCTATAGACCGTCAGTGGGCCGAGGTGGAAAAGGATTGGATGCATGTCAGGCTCGCTCTCGCTCCCCCCTAGGATGCCGCCAATCGCGGAAGAGTTCCAGGACAACCAGGCCTGCGCCGATGACAATGGCGGAATCCGCGAGGTTGAAGGTGTACCAGTGGAAGCTGCCAACGTGGAAATCGATGAAGTCGGTGACGCTGCGGCGCAGGACTCGGTCGAGGACATTTCCTGCGGCGCCGCCCAGAATCAAGCCGAGGCCGCACTTGCCGAGCCAGTTGCCGGCGCGGTCCGTAGCAAGCAACCATACGAGAATCGCAATCACCGCCACGGAGAATGTAATCAGCACCGAGGCGAGCCATGGAGATCGGGAGTTGGCAAGCAAACCGAAAGCGACGCCGGGATTGGTGGTTTGCACCAGGTTAAGCAGCCCGGGAATGAGGACGCGCAACGAACCGGTGTAAGTGAGCTTCTCGACCGCGTATTTGCTGGTCTGGTCGGCTGCCAGGACGCCGAGCACGAGGAACGAGAGGCCGTACCATCCGGAGCGGGATATGGGAGACATCAAGTAATCGCGCTCCCCGCGGCGCCCCCACGTTCGATTTCTGCGAGCGCTGCGAGGCAGCGCTCGCATACAGTCGGGTAGTCCGCGCTTTCGCCGACATGCGTCGAATAATTCC
>JBGPZR010000302.1:0-3590 GCA_041493845.1 Terriglobia bacterium
AGCTGCGCGACTACGACAATGCCATCACGCACGCAGAGAAATCCGTAGCGCTCGATGCCAAGAATTCTCTCTACCATCAGTGGCTCGGGCGCGCGTACGGCGAGAAAGCGGATCGCGAACACAGTTTTTCTCTGGCCAAAAAAGTGAAGAAGGAATTTCAGGAGGCGGTGCGGCTGAATCCATCGAATATCCAGGCGCGGCGGGATCTGCAGGAATACGACATTGATGCGCCCTGGATTGTGGGCGGGAACAAGGATGAGGCGCGAGAGCAGGTGGAAGCGATCACGGCGCTCGATCCGGTCGAAGGGCGCCTGGCGCGCGCAGCCCTCGACCTGGAGCTGCTGAAAAAGCCCGAGCTCGCTGAAAACGAATATCGCGAAGTGTTGAAGGCCAGGCCGGCCCGCCTCGAGCCTTATTTCGAGGCGGCCACTTTTTTTGTGCGCCAGAACAAGCCCACGGAAGTGGAGGCGGCGATCCAGGCGGCGGCACTAGTGGGCCCGAACGATCCGCGCCTGGGATTTTACCGCGGCGTCTCGCGTGTGCTCTCCGGGACGGAATTGCCGCGCGCGGAGGAGTATTTGAAATCGTACCTCGCGAGCACGCCTGACCGCAGCGACTGGCCGTCGCACGCCGCGGCGCGCGAATGGCTTGGCCGGCTCTATGAGGCCGAAGGGAAAAATGTAGAAGCCGCGGAGCAATATCGCGCGGCGCTGCAATTGGATCCCGGGCGCAAGGAAGTGCGCGCGCGGCTGCAGCACCTGGAGAAGAAATCGCATTAGCGGCGCACTGCAATTGCTGGAAACTCCCGTCCGTCATATGGCATCTGATTCCTGGTGGCAACGCAAGCGATGAATCTGCGAAACACACCGATTTTGTGGAGCGAGACGTGGAGCCTCGCGCTGCAAGCGCTGCGCGCCAATAAACTGCGCGCGATGCTGACGATGCTGGGCGTGATCATCGGCAGCGCCTGCATTGTGCTGGTGGTCACGGTGGCGCTGGCGGGGAAGCGCTACGTGATTGCTCAGATCGAAGGCGTGGGCGCCAATCTGATCTATGCGGAGCACGTGTATTCCGGGCCGTCGTCCGTTGCAGATGAAATCACGCTGGATGACCTGGAGGCGGTGAAAGCTGCGATACCGCAAGCGCGGCAAGCGGCGGGCACGCGCAATATTCCGCTGACGATGGTTGTGAACAGCGAAGAACATCCCATCAGCATGGTCGGCGTAACCGAAGGATTCCAGCAAATCCGCAACCTGGCGATCGTGCGCGGGAGCTACTTCGACCTGGACGATTTGAATTCAGCCAGAAAAGTCTGCCTGCTGACGGAATCGCTCGCTTTGGCCGTATTTCCTTCCGACAATCCGGTGGGGAAAGATGTTCGCGTTGGCGAGCTTCACTTCACGGTGATCGGCGTGTTTCGCGAGCGCGTGGCCACCTTCGGTCAAACCGAAATCACGCGGGAGTCGCTGCTGGTTCCATTTTCTTTGATCAAGTACTACGTGGGAGACGGGTTCATCAAGACGTTCTACGTGCAGGCCGACCGGCCTGAGGATGTTCCCACTGTGACGCGCCAGACGGCGGAAATTTTGGCGAGCCGGCACCGGGCAGGCGCGGAGTATCGCGTCGAGAACCTGACGGGAATCCTCGAAACGGCGCGGCACATATCAGCGGCGCTGACGGTGGTGCTGATCCTGATCGCGCTCATCGCGCTGACAATCAGCGGGATCGGAATCATGAATATCATGCTGGTGACCGTGACGGAGCGGACGCGCGAGATTGGAATCCGCAAGGCTGTGGGGGCGCAGCACAAGGCCATCCTCTACCAATTTCTGATGGAAGCGCTGATAATCAGCGGAGCGGGTGCGCTCGCGGGAATTGCGATTGCCGTTGCGATTCCGGTGTTCATCAATTTTCTCCTCAGCTTTTTCCCGGTCCCCGCGGGTGTTGCCATTCCGGTGTCGTGGATCTCGGTGGTGCTGGCGTTCGTAGTATCCTGCTCGACAGGTTTGCTGTTTGGATATCTGCCGGCGAACCGGGCGGCAAAACTTCATCCCACGGAATCGCTGCGCTATGAGTAAGAAAATTTGCATTGCCGCGGGACTCGCGGGAATCATGGCCTTTCTCGCTACAGCCCCTGCGCGCGCGCAGGAGGCAGAAAAGCTGACGCTGCGCCAGGCTGTGACGCTCGCGCTGCAGAATAGCCGCGAGCTCGCACTCGCCCGCGTGCAGTACACCGTGGCGCGGAATGCAGCGGGCGTTGACCGCGCCGAGTTCAGGCCCAACCTGTACACCGGCTCCGGTGCAGCCTACACGAGCGGATTTCCCGCAACGCCCAGCGGCCAGGCGCCTGCTGTTTTCAGCATGTCCTACACGCAGTCAGTTTTTAATCTGCCTTTGCGCGGGCAGTTAAAAGCTGCCGAGGACCGGGCGGAAAGTCAGCGGCTGGAGATGGAACGGACGCGCGGTGAGGTGATTGTGCGCACCGCTTCGGCCTACCTGGAACTGGCCAAAGTGCGGCATTCGCTGGAGCTGCTGCGAAGCCAGGAAGCCAGCGCGGAGAAGATTCTCGGCGTCACGCGGGATCGCGCCGCCGCGGGCCAGGAGCTTCCCATTGAGATCACGCGCGCTGAATTGACCCTCGCACGCGTCCGCGAACGGATCATCCGGCTCGAAGGCCGCGAGGAAATTCTGGCCCAGCAGATTCGCAATTTCACCGGACTTCCGGACGGCCAGGCGCTCGCGGTCGAGACGGAAGAGCCTTCGTTTGCGAGCGATCAGCAGGAGAGCGAGCTGATGGCTTTGGCGCTGCAGAATAGTCCGTTGATAAAGGAAGCGGAATACGAGCGCAGCGCCCGGTCGCACATCTTCAAAGGTGAGAAGGGAGGGTATTGGCCCACCGTGAGTGCGGTGGGGCAGTATCAAGTGCTTGCACAATTCAACAATTACAATCAATTCTTCCGGTCCGGCAGTTTTCAACGCAACAATGTCACCGTCGGCGTGGATATTCACATCCCGTTGTACAGCGCGAAGACTTCGGCCAATGTCGCGCTGGCAAAAAGCCAGCTAAATGAAGCTGAGCTTGCGCTGGAGAACAAGCGCCAGCAAGTGAGCCTGGATACGCGTCAGAAAGCCCGCAACGTGCGCGAGTTGGATGCCGGGCGCGAAGTGGCACGGCTGGACTTGAAATTGGCTCAGGAGACGCTGCAATTGATGCAGGCCAAATTCGACCAGGGCCGGGCCACGCTTCGCGATATCGAACAGGCGCGGCTGGATGAAAGCGACAAGTGGGTTGCATTTCTCGACGCGGATTTCGCGCGCCAGCAGGGCCAATTGACGCTTTTGCAAGCCACCGGGCAACTGGCGAAAGTGTTCCAGTAGCAGGACGCCGGGCGAAAGCTTGACTTGGGCTCGCACGCATATTCGAGTAAAATGAAGTGTTTGTGTTTTCTGGGCTCATGGTCCTGTGCGCGGTCTGAGGGGGTAACGATTGATGCCGTCCGTAATGAAGACACTCTTCTTGAATCCGCCGAGTTTTGAGAAATTTGACGGTGGCGCCGGGTCCCGCTGGCCCGCGACGCGCGAGATCGAAT
>JBGPZR010000050.1:0-9799 GCA_041493845.1 Terriglobia bacterium
TCATGGGCGAAGATTGCTTTCTTCGCTGTAAATGGAGACATGGGATCAAAGTTCGCCGTGATCCTTAGTGATCCACCGGTGACGACATGCGCGTACCAGATTTCCTGCCGCCAGTTGGCCAGCCCTGCGACCCCTGTCATGGGGGGGACGGCCGGGGAATAGGTGTTGCCAACGCCGTCGCTCACATCGGAAACGTGCGACATGGCGGAGTCGTACCAAATCCAAAGAACCAGAAGGTTTCCCGAGGTGACGTCCATTCCGAATGGGTCCGTAATCACCGTCAACGGGTCACTGGGCACCGCGTCTTTCGACCCCACCTGCACGTACTTGACGGGCGGGGTCTCCACGGTCTCGTGTATGCCAAATGCCCAGTTGCAGCCGACAAATTGCAGGAGTGCAACCACGGCCAATAGAAGGATTGGGGCCAGAATCACGAATGGATCGATCATTCTAAGCTTCTCCTCTGGAGCCTGGCCCATTCCCTAGAGCCGCTCCGTGTTGTTGCGTTCCTTTTTAAGAGTCCTCGGCCATGTTGCTCGCTCACCGCGAAGCAGCGGTTTTCCCCGTCGAAGGAGGCTCGACCTGCTGCCCGGCCTGACGACCGTAGCGAATGTCGCTGACCAGCCCCTGCGCATCAATGGAGACAACCGTGGGCCAAACGGTCACCCCGTAGGCGAATGAAATTTCCCGCTTCGGATCCGTGACGATGATCGCCGTCAGACGATTCGCCGCAGCGACTTTCTTTGCCACATCGGCTGGCTCACCGTCGTTAATCGCAAGCACCAGTGGGGCTGTCCTCTTGGTCGGTCCCGCCGTGCCTTGCAAATCGCGCACAGCCTCGATGCTCGGTTGCGAAGCGGAATTCCAGAAAACGAGCGTCACGGGGCGCCCGGCAGCCTTGGCGAGGGTCAGCTGGCGGCCGGGTGCGTATTCAAAGAGAAAATTCGGCGGCGGGTTGCCGAGTCTCAGCGTCAGGCGAAGCGTCTGCACCTTGACAGCGGCTCCGCGAACGAGTCCCTTGGCGAGTGCAGCGGCCAGAGTCGCGGTGTCAACTTCTCCTTCCTGTTGCCACACAATCTTTCCACTCGGGTTGACGATGAGCGTGAGCGGCCGTTTGGACGTCTTGACTCCGAAGACGCGTTCCCAGGCGCCGTTCTGGTTATCCGCGTAAACCACGCCAGGCGTATAACGGGTCTTCGAAAGTTGGTCGGCAGTCAGTACGCCTAGGATGGCAGTGGTAGCGTCCCCGCGCTTGCTTTGAACCAGAGCTCGCGCCAGGAAATCGAGGCTGCCGGAAGTTTTGTCGTCGGCAAAATAGACGATCCGGTTGGGCGGGCTGGCGCCGGACCCCGCCAGCCGCGCCGATGCATGGCCGGTCACGATCGCCTGGCCCTGCGGCCCAGCCTGAGCGATCGCAATCACCGGGTCTGTTCCGTTGTCTGTTGCGACGGTTCCCCCAACGATCGGAAATTGGGTCACGCCGCACGCGGTGGCCACTACGGGTTGCGCAACCTCCGCACCCGAAGAAGAAAGACGCGTGCCTCGAAGCGTGAGACATAGCGGCACGAAGCCGGTGACAGGACTGGTGGAGGGATTGCCATCCTGAATTGAAGCCGGCGGCTCAAACAGGACGAATTTGTCTTCATCGGTGTGAAACGGCTGCGGCTGCCCCTGGGAACTCCAGTCGAAGCGCTGGATCCACCCGCCGGGAATCCAACTATTCAGCGCCGTGTAGTCGTGTTCCAGTTGAAACTGATGAACCGTCGCAGGAATTTCCTGGAACTCGACGTGTGCGGGCGGCCAGTCCCTCACGGACACTGCGCCGTGAAGAATGATCCCTGAAGGATGGATTTCATAGGACGTGTAGGTGAGCTGAAAGCCCTGAGGCTGCGGCCTTATCGAGGGACGCGCCGGGGTGAGGAGCGAGCTGAGGAACCCACCGAGATAGGCCTGCGAGTCCAGATTCTGATACACGATGCCCTGCGCATTCGATTGAGCGAGCGCCTGATCTCGCGCGGTCTGCATCGCGCCTTTGGCATTGTCGATGAACAGATTCGCGAGAGTGCTCGTGGTGGTCATGGACAGATCGCCAACGTCAAGGTCTGCGCTGGACCCGAGCAGTCTCAGCGTAAACAATTGCGTGACCGTAAAACCGAACTGGCGCAGCCACCACTTGTTGGTGGTCGCATTCCCCTGAATGGTGAGCACGATGTTTCCTTCCTGGAGATCCGCCGTCACGCTGCTCAATGTAATGTTGGCAGTGACGTGAAGCGTCGTGAGCCAGAGATCCACAGGAAAAGTCACGGGCGGAAACGGCTGATTCAGAATGCTCTGAGTCACGGAATTGAAGGCAGCGAGAACGTAATCGCGGCCCACGCCGAATGCGAAATCGTCTGCCGGACGAATGAACGGATTGTTGAAGCTGTTCGGATTTCCTGCGGCAGGCCCCATGTTGATCATGGCCAGGAGTGCGCCGGGCGGCCCGAACATGGTCTTGAAGCTCATAAAATTTATGTTGTCGGGAAGCGGGAAGTTGGAGGGCAGAAAACTGGTTATCATGGCGTTGCGGATGGCCAGATTGATCGCTGCCAGGTCTTCGGGGCTCAGAGAAACGTTCGCCGGCGTGAACCCGATTGTGACCTGGTCCGCTTTAATATTCACATCAATGGCCTTGACAGTGGTCGATTGCGACGCGATCTGAGATACCGGCGCCGTAATCGCCAGGTCTCCCCGGATAAATTCCGCTAGCGGAGTTGTCTGACGATCCGGAAAATACCGGCACCTGAGATGCTCTCGCACCGTCAGGTTCGTCCCGGCGCGGTCGTCAATTTCGAGTTCGGGAGGTGAAAACTGGAGTTGCACCAGCCCTTGGAGGTGACTCGGAATAATGGGCCCGACGGTCGCTCCCACCACGTCGGGATTCAAAATCTGGCCGAGCAGGGAGTGCGCCGGGTCGGTGGCGGCCAACTGGCCTGGGAAAGGATTCGGCCTACCGATCTGCTCGTGATTGACAACCGTATCTCCGAAGGAATCCACGGCTCCGACGAATACAGGTCTGGGAACTTTCTCGCCGGGCAAAGGATTGTCGTCCACGCGGGCCGAGATAGAGTGGGGGAATCGCTCGACTCGGTGCATCGCGGCGAGCACGCGATTGGCAGCGTCGAGGGAGAACTCGGCAACGACATCAAATTCACCGGTCAGATTGCTAGGCATCGGAACCTCCCTTTACTTCGGCCAGTGGACCACTAGCGCCGCGAGCGCCAACACCGTCATGGCCACTGATATGCCGTGGTACATGTTGAATCTCGCTGCTCCCTCGTCCGGCTCACGAGTTGACTCCATCACGAGCCGTCCGCAACCGTAGCCGGCCGTCGCGAGCAAGAACAACGCGCCGGGGAAGGGGAGCCACCGCCAGACAGCAATCGCGGAGATCAGCAGGACGCCGGCCCATCCGGCTTCCAGACACTGCGTGGGTATCCGCCTCTCCCATACGCCCATGTGATTGGGAAGGTACATGCTCAGCCACCCCTTCGTCGGGCGGCCCGCGCAACATCCCTGCATCAAGCAGCCGATGCGTCCGAGGATCATGGTAACGAGGATCGTAAACGTAGCCACGTCCCAGAAGGCGCCGAGCGGCAGATGCAGCGTGTGGAGCAGCGGAACCGAGAACAGAAGCACAAGAGCGAAACCGCCATACTGCCCGGCGCCGCCCTCGCTTCGACCCCAGATTCGCCGGAGGTCGTGTCGATAGCGCTCCCAATGCGAGACTACGAAGAGCAGTCGGGTGCCAACCAGCGCGGGGACGACCAGAATGATTAGCGCCACAAACGTGCGGAAAGCATTGATGCCGGCGGCGTGCGCTGCAACATCGCCGGCCACCACCCCGGCGT
The DNA here is from genome assembly GCA_041493845.1 of Terriglobia bacterium. GTDB lineage: Bacteria > Acidobacteriota > Terriglobia > Acidiferrales > UBA7541 > Palsa-295. The sequence continues at coordinate 3,891 of JBGPZR010000050.1, forward strand.
TCAGCCCAAGGTAGAGCATGGCTGTGTAGCTCCAGATTGTGATACCCCGCCACCGAAATAGAATTGGTCTCATGGAGTGCTCAGGCCTGCCGCCAGAGGGCCAACACCAGACCAACAATGATGGCCACATCGGCCAGGTTGAACACCGGCCACCATCGCAAATCAATGAAATCGACAACGTAGCGCCAGCGGAGTATGTCCAAGAGGTTTCCTGCCGCGCCGCCAATCGCCAGGCCAAGGCCGAAAAGGGCGACATCACTTTGGAACCAGGCGCCGGAACGGTGCAAAATGATCGCGGAGATGAGCGCTATAAACCAGATGAGCACCAGCGCAACTCGGGAGCCGCCGCGCCCGTAGATAGCCCTCAGATTCGTTACAAATCTAATCCGAAGAATTGGCCCGCACGAGATACTGCGCCCCTGCGCATGCAACTGCACAGTCCGCTTGCTCCACTGGTCAAGGAGCAAGAGCACACCGCCAGAAGTAAACATGTAGAGCACGCTAACTCCGGGTGCAACTACCTGCGAGGTAAAGGGCGAATTTATCAGCCTCATTTACAGGACGCGGAAAGGCAAGTCAAGGAGATTAAACTCGGACAGCTAGCCGCGATCGCCATCGCGCACAACATGAGCTTTCTGACTCCAGACGGATGCGGCCTGGCTGATTTTGGGGGGGGGTAGAAGCTGGGTTTGTGACGAAGGTGGCAACGAGTTGAATGCGCGAGCGCGGGGATTTCCTCGTGCGATTCCTCCGTGCAATTGGGCGTTTTAGTTTATCCTTGTAAGCCTCCCTGAAAGCGGGCGCTCCTGAATGGCGACAGCCAAGAGAATTCCTACAGCTAAGTCAGCAGCGGCCGGCCTGAAGGCCGCCGCTACAAAACCCAGCGCGGAAGTTTCCATCGAGGGGATTTTCGGGCCTGGCGGGCTGCTCGAGAAGCGGCACCCGGGGTACGAATTCCGACCGTCGCAGCTCGGGATGGCGGAGATCGTTGAGGAGGCTTTTCAGAAGCATCAGCACGCCGTGATCGAAGCCGGGACGGGAACGGGCAAGACGCTGGCCTACTTGATTCCGGCGATTCGCAGCGGGCGCCGCGTGGTGGTCTCGACGGCGACGAAATCGCTCCAGGAGCAGCTCTTTCAGAAGGACGTTCCGTTTCTGCAGAAACATTTTGCCCCGAACCTGAAAGCGGCGCTGATGAAAGGGCGGTCGAATTTTCTTTGCCGGCAGAAAGTGCACCAGATGGAAGGACAGCCGGTGCTGAAAGGGATTGACGAGGTTGACTGGTTCTCGCAGATCCGCGACTGGGAGAAGTTGACCGAGACGGGCGACCGCAGCGAGCTGACTTTTCTTCCCGATGACGCCGAGCTGTGGAACCGAATTGACGCGCGGAGCGATCTGTGCACAGGACAGAAGTGCGCGGAATTTCAGCGCTGCTTCATCACGGCGATGCACCAGCGGGCGCAGGAAGCGGACTTGATCATCGTCAACCACCATCTGTTTTTTGCCGACCTGGCGATCCGGCAAGACGATTTTGGTTCGATCCTGCCGGAATATTCTGCGGTGATCTTCGACGAGGCGCACGAAATCGAGGATGTGGCCAGCGATTATTTCGGGCGGCAGATATCGAGCTACCGGTTCGAGGAGCTTTCGCGCGACACGGAGAACATGCTGCGCGTGCTGCGAATCGAGGCGGGTCCGCTGCGGAAACATCTGGCGCGAGTGCGCGAGCGCGGGCGAAGCTTCTTCGAGAATTTTCCGGAGCGAGAGGGGCGCTATCCATTCCAGCCGGCCGAGCGGCAGTCGTTCCTCGAACGGAACCGCGAGGCATACGACGAGCTTCGCACGGCGGTGAAGCGGATCGAGGCGGAACTTTCCGCGCTCCAGCCAAAACCCGAAGAAGTAGTGACGCTCGCGCGGCGGGCAGCCGAGATGCGGCGCGAGCTCGAGTTTCTGCTCGAAAGCAACGAGAAGGGTTATGTGTATTGGTACGAGCGGCGCGGCAAAGGAGTGTTTCTGGCGGCCACGCCGATTGATGTGAGCGAAATCCTGCGCGAGAAACTTTTCGATCAATTCGATACCGTGGTGCTGACGTCGGCGACGCTCGCTGTGGGCGGGCGGTTTGATTACCTGAAGCAGCGGCTGGGCGTACAACCGTCGAAGGAGGTGGTGCTGCCGCAGGAATTCAATTTCCGCGAGCAGGTGCTGCTTTATATTCCTGAATCCCTTCCGGATGTGCGAAACGCAGCATTTGGCGAGCGCGCGGCGCAGGAAATCATCGAGCTGCTGGAAATTTCGCAGGGGCGCGCGTTTTGCCTGTTCACGAGCAATGCGCAGATGAAGGACCTGTACGAACGAGTCTCGGGGCGGGTACGGTTTCCGCTGCTGTTGCAGGGCACAGCGCCGCGGACGATCCTGCTCGACCGCTTTCGCACCACTCCGAACGCCGTGCTGTTTGCGACAGCCAGTTTCTGGCAGGGTGTGGACGTTCCGGGAGCGCAGCTCTCGTGCGTGATCATCGATAAATTGCCGTTCGCGGTCCCGAGCGATCCGATCGTGGCGGCGCGTGTGCGGGCCCTGGAGGAAGATGGGCACAACGCGTTCGCAGAATACCAGGTGCCGGAGGCCGTGCTGGCGCTGAAGCAGGGGTTCGGGCGGCTGATCCGGTCAAAGACGGATCGCGGGATTCTCGCGATTCTCGATAACCGGATCCGGCGGATGCAGTATGGTAGAATTTTTCTCGAGTCCCTGCCCGACTACACGACCACGCAGGACCTCGCCACAGTGGCGCGCTTCATGGAAAACCACCCAAAGTAGCCGGAGCGAGGAAGCCGACCCATGGGACGGGCTCGAAGGATCGCGCATGTACGAAGTGTACGTTGACGAATCATTCGCCGCCGCGCACAACCTGCGCGGCTACAAAGGGAAATGCGAACACCTGCACGGGCACAACTACAAGGTGCGCGTGACGCTCGAGGGCAAGGAACTCGATTCGGTGGGGCTGCTGTACGATTTCGTGCACCTGAAACAGGTGATCCACGGCGTGATTGGAGCGCTGGACCACAAATATTTGAACGAATTGAAACCCTTCGACGTGCTGAACCCGTCGGCTGAGAATATCGCGCGATATATATATGATGAGACGGCGAAGCAATTGCGCCAGGCGCCCAATGGCGCGGGAGTGGCGAGCATCACTGTGTGGGAGTCGGATGTGACCGCCGCGACGTACCGGCCGTAGCGAGCAACTCCTGCCAGGGACCGCGTCGCCTCAGAGGCCGGCGCAACTATTATGAACCGAGCATTCTTCATTATCGGAATTCCAGCCATCATCACGTCGTTCCTCTGGCTCGCGTTCGGATGGGGTTGGCGGCTGGCAGCAGTCGTCACGGGAGTGGAACTTGTTGTGGCGATTATTGCCGTCGTTTATCTGCTGCGGCGGCAGAGCGCGCGGCCGAATGGCCCGGAGGCAGGCCGCTAGACGGGGAGCGGGCGCAGCGCCATGGTGATCACCGAAATTTTCAAATCCATTCAGGGTGAAGGGACGCGCGCAGGATTGCCGTGCATATTCGTGCGGCTCACCGGTTGCAATCTTCGTTGCACGTGGTGCGATACGGCTTATGCGTTTTATGGCGGGACAAAGCAATCGGTGGACGAGGTGATGGGGAAAGTGCGCGCGCTTTCCGGCGGCGGTGCGAGCCGCGTAACGCTGGTCGAAATCACGGGGGGAGAGCCGCTGCTGCAGCCGGAAACGCCTGCGCTGGCTGAAAAGCTGCTCGCAGAGGGCTACACAGTGATGATCGAAACGAGCGGCGAGCGATTTGTGGGCGTGCTTCCCCGCGAGGCGATCAAAATCGTGGACGTGAAATGCCCGGACTCAGGCGAAGCGGACACGTTTGACATGACGAACCTCGACGCAGTAGGCCCGAAGGATGAAATCAAATTCGTGATCTCGACGCGCCGCGACTATGATTTCGCGCGCGAATTTACGGCGCGGCACGAATTGACGAAGCGCGTGCATGAAGTCTTATTTTCGCCCGCCTTTCCGGACCCGGCGGGCGCCTGGCCCGGGCTCGATGCGCGCGAACTTGCCGAGTGGATCCTGGCGGATGGATTGCCGGTGCGGCTTGGGCTGCAATTGCACAAGTTCATCTGGGATCCGGCGATGAAGGGAGTTTGATTGGCGGGAATGGCGGAGAAACCAAAAGCGGTTGTGCTGCTGAGCGGGGGGATGGACTCCTGCGTGACCGCGGCCATCGCGCAGCAGACACACAGGCTGGCTCTGCTGCACGCAAGCTACGGCCAGCGAACCGAGCAGCGTGAGCGGCGCGCGTTTGAGGAGATCGCGGATTTTTACGGCGTGCAGGAGCGGCTGGTGATTCGCATCGATTCATTCCAGCAAATCGGCGGGTCGGCGCTGACGGACCAGCGCATCGCCGTGCCTGAATCGGGAGCAGCGCTCGCGGCGGGCGCGGGAATCCCGGTTACTTATGTTCCGTTCCGCAACGCGCATTTTCTTTCCGCAGCCGTGAGCTGGGCGGAAGTGATCGGAGCGACCGCCGTATGTATCGGAGCCGTCGCGGAGGACAGTTCGGGGTATCCGGATTGCCGGCCGGAGTATTATCGCGCGTTCGCCAAATTGGTGCGCGAAGGAACGCGGCCGGAAACGCAGATTGAAATCGTGACACCGGTGATTGCATTGAGAAAAAGTGATATCGTGCGCCGCGGGGCGGAACTGGGGGCGCCGCTCGACCGCACCTGGTCGTGCTATCAATTTGAGGACGAAGCTTGCGGATCGTGCGATAGTTGCCGGCTGCGGCTGAAGGCGTTCGCCGAGGCAGGCTTGACGGACCCCATCGCATATCGGGCACGAGTTGCGCGATAATGGCCGGCCGCATCCAACCAAGAGCAGGAGGAGATGACCACATGAGACGATTCATTCCCGCCGGGGGAGTGCTGGTGCTCGTACTTTTGTTTGCCATCATTGCGGCGGCGCAGAATACCGGACAGATTGTCGGTGAAGTGAAAGACATGAACGGAAAGCCCTACGCCGACGTCAACGTGGAGATCAAGAATCCGGACAATGGAAAAGTGGTCACAACGAAGACGGACAAGCAGGGCCGGTTCACACAGGTGGGCCTGCCGGGCGGCCTGTACATCATCACACTGACCAATGAGAAGGATAAATTGAATTTTCCGGTGCAATTCCGAGTGGTATCCGGCCAGGACAATGGGTTCAACGTCAACCTGAAAGAGGTCATGGCCAAGCAGGGGCCGAGCGCCGAGGAAGTGAAGAAGCGGGAAGAAGAAGAAAATAAATTCAAGAACATGAAGCAGCATTTTGAGACCGGCATGGCGGCGCTGAATGATTCCACCAACCTGCGCGCCCAGCTCAAGGCTGCGCCCGCCGATCAGAAGGGCGCGATCCAGGATAAGTTGAACGCCAATTATCAAACGGCCATCACCGAGCTGCAGCTTGCGGAGCAGGGCACGACGGCGAAAGACGTCCGAAACCATGCGCTGGTGTGGGCAAACCTTGGCCAGGCATATGAGTTCGCAGGCCGCTATGCGGAGGCTGCCGGCGCGTTTCAGAAGGCGGTGGAATTATCGCCGCAGGCGCCTTACTACGAGCATCTGAGCACAAACCTGGCGAACGCCGGTGCGGCATTAACGGACCCGAAAGCCGCCGAAGCCAAGATCGCGGATGCGGGCGCAAGTTGCGAAAAGGCAGCCGCCATCGATCCCACGGGCACGGCACGCTGCTGGAAGAATGTGGGAATCATACTCAGCAACAAAGGGAAATTGCCCGAAGCGGTTGTCCCGCTGCAGAAGGCGGCCCAGGCGGACCCGAAGGACGCGCAGACCTGGTTTCTGCTGGGCGGCGCATTTTCCTCCAAGATCGATTCGAAGCAGCA
>JBGPZR010000384.1:0-2810 GCA_041493845.1 Terriglobia bacterium
ACAGGCGGTGGCTCCGCAACTCGCTTGCAACAGTCGCAGAATCGGCCGCTGTTCAACAATTCGACCGCGAAGACGAACTACTCCGACTACACGATTAACGTGGACGCTTCCTACGAAGCGGATATTTGGGGCCGCGTCCGCCGCACGGTCGAGGCCAGCCGCTCCGAAGCGCAAGCAAGTGCCGCGGATCTTGCCAGCGTGGAATTAAGTTTGCATGCAGAGCTCGCGCTTGATTATTTCGGGTTGCGCGGCCTGGATGCGCAAAAGGCGCTCCTCAGTTCGACCGTGTTTTCGTATGAGAAGGCGCTGGAACTCACGCAGAATCGTTACCAGGGCGGACTCGCATCCGCCGTGGAGGTGGCACAAGCGCAGACGATTCTCGAAACCACGCGCGCGCTGGCGACCGATGTCGAGGTGCAGCGAGCCGCCTTCGAGCATGCCATCGCAGTTTTGGTCGGCGAGCCCCCTTCCGCGTTCAGCCTGCAGGTGTCACCGCTCACGACTCCTCCTCCCTCGATTCCCCCTGGCCTGCCATCTGATCTGCTCGAGCGCCGTCCGGACATTGCTGCGGCAGAGCGCCGGGTGCAGGAAGCGAATGCCCGAATCGGCATCGCCCGGGCGGCATACTTCCCTCTGCTCACGCTTTCTGGTTCGGGAGGTTTTGAAAGCGCCGCGATCACAACACTAATCCAGGGCCCCAGCGGACTCTGGTCAGTGGGAGGCGCCGCCGTGGAAACTCTTTTCGACGCAGGCCGGCGCCGGGGAGTCTCCGAACAAGCAATCGCTGCCCATGAACAGTTCGTCGCGAACTACCGGGAAACGGTCCTCTCTGCTTTTCAGGAGGTGGAAGACAATCTTGCCGCCCTGCGCATCCTGGAGGAGGAGGCGAAGACGGAAGATGCAGCGGTAGCGGCCGCGCAGCATTCACTGGCCCTTTCCGTTAATCGTTACAAAGGCGGAGTTACCAGCTATCTCGAGGTCACCATTGCGCAGAGTGCCGCGCTCTCCGATGAAGTCACCGCCGTCAACATTCTCACGCGCCGCATGACCTCCAGCGTGCTCCTGATCAAGGCCATCGGCGGCGGCTGGAACGTCTCGCAGATTCCCCGCGTTTAGAATTTCCCCCTCAAATTTCCTCCCACTGCTTGGCGCCAGTTCCGTAATACACTCATCCGCCAGCGGCGCCGGAAGGAGACATTCTGAGATGAATTCACCATTCTTGGGCGAATTCCTGGGAACTTTGATCTTGATTTTGCTCGGCGATGGCGTGGTAGCCGCCGTCCTCCTGAAAAAATCCAAAGCGGAGAATTCCGGCTGGATAGTGATCACGGCCGGCTGGGCGTTTGCAGTGATGTGCGGCGTCATTACAGCCATCGCTTGCGGCAGCTCCGGCGCGCATCTCAACCCGGCCGTCACGATCGGCTTTGCCATTCGCACCGGCGACTTCACGAATTTTTTACCCTTTGCTGGAGCGCAAATGCTCGGCGCATTTGCCGGAGCGGTCATCATGTGGATCCATTACTTCCCGCACTGGCGCGAAACCCCCGACCCAACTCTGAAACTAGCCTGCTTCTGCTCGATCCCAGCCATCCGAAATTTCGCGAGTAACCTCATCAGCGAAATTATTGCCACGTTCGTCCTGGTGTTCGTCGTCGGCGCGATCTTTTCCAAAGCCGTCGCAGGGAATGGAATCGCTTCCGGGCTCGGTCCATACCTGGTCGGGAGTTTGGTCTGGGGGATTGGCCTCTCCCTGGGCGGACCGACCGGCTATGCCATCAATCCCGCGCGCGACCTGGCCCCCCGCCTCGCGCATGCTGTACTTCCCATCGCGGGCAAAGGGGGATCGGATTGGAGCTACGCCGGAATCGCAGTTGTGGGCCCGCTGATTGGCGGGGCGCTGGCTGGCCTGGCGATGCGAGTGATCCATTTTTAGTCAGGCGCGTTTTCGTCGAGCTTGTTACGTAATTCGTTCTGATGGCTCAGCATCATTGTTTGTGAAAAAGAAGACCGCAGGCCGCATACAACCAACGTGCGATACAATTTGCCCTGAAGCTGATCTTCTAATTCCCGGGAGGCGGGCAATCATCCGGAATTCAAAGTTTATTGTTCGCCTCATTCCATGCGGTCTGACCGTGCTTCTGTTTCTGCTGCTAGCCACCCTTCCTTCTCCGGCGCTGGCGAATTCGTCGACCGGAGCCGACCCCAAGCTATTCCTCCGCGACCATTGGATGCTCCAATCTTCTTGCCAGGTGAAAGCCGCGGGCGAGCAAATTTCTGCTCCCGGGTTTCGCACCACGGGCTGGCATCCTACGTCCGTGCCCTCCACCGTCGTTGCCGCGCTCGTTGCCGACAAAACCTACCCCGACCCCTACTTCGGCATGAATCTGCGCTCGATTCCGGGCACAACATACCCAATTGGAAAGAATTTTGCCGATTTGCCCATGCCCCGCGACAGTCCCTTCCACTGCTCTTGGTGGTATCGCACTGAATTCCTCCTCCCAGAAAATTATGAGGGTCATCATGTGTTGCTGAATTTCAGCGGCATCAACTACCGCGCCAACATCTGGATCAATGGCCGCAGGCTCGCCGCCGCCGAGGATGTCGCGGGAATGTTCAGGACCTACGAGTTCGATGTAACGCCTCTGCTCGCTGCCGATCATCCGAATGCTCTCGCTGTCGAAACGTTTGCGCAGACCGAAACCGATCTCGGTATCAACTGGCAGGATTGGAATCCAGCTCCACCCGATAAAAATATGGGTCTATGGAGCGACGTGTTTTTGCAGGCCAGCGGCCCCGTCACCATTCGCCAT
>JBGPZR010000380.1:0-2820 GCA_041493845.1 Terriglobia bacterium
GCGCCAATCGCGGCGCCTGCCAATTATAGGTATAATCCAGCCGCGGCGCAGTCGCAGTTGAACTTGAGATTTCGTTGCGCGCCGCGGGAGCTGCCGAGGCGCGCGTGATCGTTGGACTGGGCCTGGACATCGCTGAAATCGACCGCATCGAGGCGGCCGTCACGCGCCATGGAGCGCCGTTCCTTGAGCGCATCTACACCACCCGCGAAGTAGCCTACTGCGAGAGCCACAAGAACAAATTCGAGCGGTACGCCGCGCGCTTCGCTGCCAAAGAAGCTGCCATGAAAGCGCTCGGGACCGGCTGGCGCCGCGGCGTGCGCTGGCGCGATATTGAAGTGGCCCGCGACCCGAGCGGCAAGCCCACGCTGCATCTCGAAGGAGCCGCGCGGCAAATCGCCGATGGCCTCGGCGTGAAAAATATTTCGCTGACGATTACGCACAGCGGCAATCTCGCCCTCGCCGAAGTAATTTTTGAGAATTGAAACAATCGTGACAGCACAGCTGCCAGCATGTTGATTCTGCTTACGAGAGTGGCGCTGCTGGTGTGCTGGATCCCGGCGCGGCGCGCCACGCGTGTGGATCCTCTGATCGCGCTCCGATACCAATAGGCGAGGCTGGCGCACGCACCTAAAGCCAGCGGAGTGGGAATGAACTATGACGCCTGTTAGCTCTGTCGAAATCCTTCCCTCTCACGTCGTTTCCTGACCCTTCCTCCGCGCGGTTCTGTAGCTCACGTCCCGTCCCGACCGCGTTTGTCGGGACTGACGTGAGGCTTTTCGGTCTGGCCATCGCCAGCTATCCGGCGCCGTGGCAACGATGTCAACAGTGCCACGCCTCTTGTGGATCAACGGAAATGCGCACATCACACCATTGATTCGCCGGGCGGCGGCCGGCGATTCGCACTTTCAGATAATTTCCGGTCAACGCTTCGGTCCAATCGTCACCGCCGCGCGCGAGTGTGAGTGCGCGCAGGGTGCGCCCGGCCTGGGATGCGCGGAAGTCGGCGGATTTTTTCACAGCCAGCGCCCGCAAAGCTCTCGCGCGTTTCTGAATCGCGCCTTGTTCCACGCGCTCTGAAAGTCTTGCCGCTTCCGTTCCGGGCCGCTCGGAAAAAGAGAAAACGTGCAGATACGTGAAGGGCAGCCGCTCGATGAATTCGACCGTAGCCTGAAAATCTGCTTCGCTCTCGCCGGGAAATCCAACGATTACGTCGGCGCCGATGGCAGCGCCGGGCAAGTAGCGCCGGATGATGTGCAGGCGCTCGGCGTAGTGCTCCGCGCGATACCAGCGGTGCATCGCGCGCAGGATGCGGTCCGAGCCGGATTGGAGCGGGATGTGAAAATGCGGCGCGATTCGCTCGGAAGACGCCAATAGCGCAATGAAATCTTCGGTGACGTCATGTGGTTCAATCGAGCTGAACCGCAGGCGTTCAAGCGACGTTTCATTCAGGATGCGTTGGACCGCAGCGGCTAGCTCCACTCGCGGTGTGAGGTCGCGGCCGTACGCACCCAGATTGATCCCGCTTAGAACAATCTCTTTCGTGCCGGCTGCGACCAGCTTCCACACTTCTTCAATCACCACGCCGGGCTCGAGGCTGCGGCTTCGCCCGCGCACAAACGGAATCACGCAATAGGAGCAGCGGTTGTTGCAGCCGTCTTGAATCTTCAGGATGGGGCGCGTGCGGTCGCCGCCAGCGAGTGCAGTTGGGGCAACCTGCACGGTGGATTGCGCGAATATATCGCCGGTGAGAATTTTTGCCGGGCCGCGCGCAAGCGACATGGCCTCGCCGTCGAGCCGCGCAAGCGGCACGAAATCTCCTGCTGCGGAATGCGCCGCAGTTGACGGCGAAAATGAATCGCGGAGGACGGCCGGGATTTGCGTCTGGTGCGAATTGCCGATCACCCAGGCAACACCTTCGAGCGCGGCCAACTCCTCCGGCGCGCGCTGGGCGTAACAACCTGTGACCACGATGCACGCCGCGGGATTCGCGTGATGGATTTTCCGCACCGCTTCACGCGTCTGCGAATCAGCCGCAGCGGTAACCGTGCAGGTGTTCAGCACCACCACGTCGGCCCGCGCGTGCTCACCTACGATTTGGAACCCGCTCTCGAGTAATTCGGCGCGCAGCGCCGCGGCGTCGGCGTCCGTCGCGCGGCACCCGAAATTCTCGATGGAAAAAGTGGCCATGCCGGGTCCTGGCAATCCTCGCGGTGAAAATTTCAAGCAGAGATTATAGCAGTGTATCGCCGGGCGGATTCACCTCGAAGTGCCCGTGCGCAGGGTGGGAGATGCGGTGAATGGGCCGGTCGCGCGGAGTCAAGTGCCTGCGCCGCGGCGCTGGTAGCAGAGGAGGATCAAGTCGGCCCGGCGGCGCACTCCGAACTTGGCCAGCAGGTTCGAAACGTGGAATTTCACGGTGCGCTCGGAAATGTGGAGGCGGTCGGCGACTTCCTTGTTGGCCAGGTTCTCCAGCAATCCGTTGAGGACTTCCTGTTCGCGGCGGCTCAGCTCTGCAGGTGAATCCCCGCGCATGCGGCGCCCCTGCGCCGTGCTCAAGATCGAGTCCACAAAACGCGAAAGCACTGTGCGCGGAACCCAGAATCCGCCCGCGGCCACCAGCGGGAGCGCGCGGGGAAGCTGTTCGCGCGCCTCATTGTAGTTCAGGATGCCCTTCACGCCCTGCCGAAGCAGTGCGTAGCTGTCGGTCTCTTTAAACTTGTCTCCCACCACAATCAGCCGCGCGCTGGAGTAGTGGTCGAGGATGTTTCCCAGCAGCGCCCCCGTGGCCTGGCGCGCCGCATGTGCGTCCACAACGTACAC
>JBGPZR010000008.1:0-15075 GCA_041493845.1 Terriglobia bacterium
GAACGCAATGCGGCCAAGAAGCGGCGCGACTTCAAGCGCTCCGATCAGATTCGCCTGCGACTGGCGGATTCTGGTATCATTTTAGAGGACACAAAAGACGGCAGTGTCCGTTGGAAATACAAATGAGCTTTTCCTCGAAAAATTCGCTTGTGTTGCACAGCCAGCCCTCACACGACCGCCCGAATCTCTTCGGCGTTGACTAAGTAATCTCTCCTCCGATTGTTGTGCCCGGCATGCCCCGGCGGAAACCGGTCCGCGCGCCGACCAAAAATCGAATTCATGGAGGAAGTGATGCAAGCGATCGATACGAAGAGCGACACGAAGATCGGCGGGAAACTTCCGCACCTGGTCACGGCATTGCCGGGGCCGAAGGCAAAGCAGCTCGTTGATTTGGACCACAAGATTCTCTCGCCGTCCTACACGCGCGATTATCCGCTGGTGGCAAAGAGGGGCCGCGGCGCGTTGATCGAGGATCTGGACGGCAATACATTCCTCGACTTTGCGGCGGGGATCGCCGTGGTGGCGACAGGGCATTGCCATCCCGATGTTGTGGCCGCGATTCAAAAGCAGGCAGCCGAGCTGATTCACATGTCCGGCACGGATTTTTACTATCCGAGCATGGTCGAATTGGCGGAGAAGCTGGCTTCGATCGCGCCGGGTAGTGAACCAAAGCGCGTTTACTTCGGCAATTCCGGCACGGAAGCTGTGGAAGCGGCGATGAAGCTCGCGCGTTATCATACGAAGCGCGACAAGTTCATCGCCTTTTACGGCTGCTTCCACGGGCGCACGATCGGCTCGCTTTCGCTGACTGCCAGCAAGGCCGTGCAGCGCAAACATTTCGGTTCGCTGCTAGCCGGAGTGTTTCACGCGCCGTACCCGAATACGTACCGGGGAATTTATGGAGGCCTTCCGGAGCACGCTTCTGCCGACGCGCTCAGCTACATCGAGACGGAGCTTTTCCGGCATATTGTCGATCCGGAAGACGTGGCTGGAATCTTCATCGAGCCCATCCAGGGTGAAGGAGGCTACGTTGCCGCGCCCGCGGAATTCCTGCAGGGGCTCGAGAAGCTCTGCCGCAAGCACGGGATCATGTTCATCGCCGATGAAGTGCAATCGGGGATGGGCCGCACCGGCAAATGGTGGGCTGTGGACCACGCAGGGATCGAGCCGGACATCATCTGCGTGGCGAAGGGAATCGCGTCGGGCATGCCGCTGAGCGCCATGGTCACCAAGGCCAGCGTGATGGATTGGAAGCCGGGTGCCCATGCTTCCACGTTCGGGGGCAATCCGGTTTCCATCGCGGCTGCGCTTGCGACCATCGGCTTGCTCGAGCGGCAGTACATCGCCAACGCCGGGCGCATGGGGGAGTTCATCACGCGCCAGATGGCGAACTGGAGCGAGCGGCACAGGATTGTCGGCGACGTTCGCGGCAAGGGCCTGATGATCGGCATCGAGATCGTGCGCGACCAGAAGACCAAAGAAAGAGCGCAAGATCTGCGCAACCGCCTAATCCAGGCGGCGTTTCACAAGGGGCTCCTCGTCCTTGGCGCCGGGTACAACAGCCTGAGACTTGCTCCACCGCTCATGATTGACGAAGAGCAAGCCGAATTTGCCGTGCGCACGCTTGATACGATCATCACCGAGGTCGAGCGTTCGTTATAATCCTCTGGGGGCGGGTCCCCATGGATCCGGGTCCGCCCCTGCATTTCACTAAAGAGAACATCCATGATTGCGAATTTGATGTTTTCGATTTTGAATTACGCCGCGAAGAGAGGCGTTACGGCGGAGCGCGTGGAGGCAGGTTCGAAGCAGGTGGCGCGGCAGACCGGCGTGAAGGGTGAAACGTACGCGTACTGGTATCTGCGACGGCAGGGCTACACGCCTGTCGCGCGGAATTACACCGTGGCCGGCATCAAAGGCGAGATAGACATCGTGGCCTATGACGGGCCGGTGCTGGTGTTCGTCGAGGTAAAGACTCGCTCGGCCTCCGGGCCATGGCAGGCGAGGCCCGAAGAAGCCGTCAATCACGACAAGCGGCGCAACCTCTCGCGCATGGCGCGCCAATTTTTGCGCTCGCGGCGGATTGAATCGGCAACCTGCCGGTTTGACGTCCTGGCTATCGAGACTCATCCCGGCCAGAAACCGACGGTGCGCCTGCACAAGGATGCATTTGGGATGGGCGCGTAGTGAAGCGACGCGCGGGAACCCACCCGCAGGCCGGGGGCCTGCGGATAGTGAACAGCATGGCACCACAGGTTATCTCCCCTGCCTCTGCCGGTTCAGCGTAGTACAATCATTAGCTTGAAGGAGCACGCTGGCCCGCGCGTTTGCACACCGGGTCGAGGAGGAAAGTTTGCCGGAACTTCGCAAGGATCCCATCACTGGCCGGTGGGTAATTATTTCGACGGACCGCGCCAAGCGGCCCATGGATTTTGTGCGCGAGAGCGTGACGATCAAGGGGACGGGCATGTGTCCGTTCTGCCCCGGGAATGAAGGGAAGACGCCGCCGGAAATTCTCGCCTATGGGCGGAATGGCAGCGGGAGAGACACGCCGGGGTGGTCGCTCCGCGTAGTGCCGAATAAATTCCCTGCGCTCGGAATCGAGGGCGGGCTCGACCGCGAAGGCGAAGGGCTATTCGACCGCATGAACGGAGTCGGCGCGCACGAAGTGATCATCGAGACCCCGGACCACCAGCTCACCATGGCGTCGCTGGCTGAAAAGGCGGTCGAGGAAGTTCTGTGGGCCTATCGCGACCGGATGCTTGATCTGAAGAATGACCGCCGTTTTCGCTACATCCTGTTATTCAAGAATCACGGCGAGCCGGCTGGGGCGTCGCTCGAGCATACCCATTCGCAATTAATTGCGCTGCCGATCGTTCCCAAGCGCGTGCGCGAGGAAGTGGACAGCTCGAAGCGTTACTACGACGAAAAGGAGCGCTGCATTTTCTGCGACATGATTCGGCAGGAGCTCGAAACCGGGACGCGCATGATTCTTGAGAACGACTATTTCATCGCGCTTGCACCGTACGCGCCGCGTTTCCCTTTTGAGGCCTGGATTTTGCCGCGGCAGCACAGCTCGGCTTTCGAGAACATGCCCACGCCGTACTACGGCAACCTCGCCAAAGTCCTGCGCGAATTTCTCGCGCGCCTCGACAATGTGCTCTCGTTTCCTTCCTACAACTACGTCATCCACACCTCGCCCATCGGCGAAGAAATCAACGACCATTATCACTGGCACATCGAGATGATGCCCAAGCTGACTAAGGTGGCGGGCTTCGAGTGGGGAACTGGCTTCTACATTAATCCCACGCCGCCCGAAGAAGCCGCTCGCTTCCTCCGCGACGCAAAGTGACGACTCGGCGCGTTTTGTGCGTGCCGGATGGGGTCGCGGGACGAGTGTCGCTATCCTGAGCGGGTCCGCCGCGGCGGTCGAGCGAAGTATCTCCCCACCTACGACGCGGGCTGCGAAACCTTCTCGACTTCGGGCTTCGGAGCCGGTGCGGGCGCAGGCGCAGGAGCCGGGCTCGCTGCAGGCGTCGCGCCATTCTTCTGCTCACCGTCTGGATTTTCCGCACCAACTCCGGCCGGCGCGCCTTCACCCGCATTCGTCCCTGCGCCCGTGCCGTTCGGGTCCGTCGCGCCATCCGCAGCCGGTTCGCTCATACGTGTGCCATTGTAGATTTGGTTGGGGGCCGAATACGTCGCATCCCCGGACGGCGCTGTGTAATTCACATCGCTCCCAAGACCCGGGTATCCGTAATAATCAGGCGGCGGAGGATAGACGTATGCCGGCGTGTACCACACCGGCGGCGCCCACCAATCAATCCAGCTAGGTCCCCACCACCAGGGATTCCACCAGCCGCCCCAGCCCCAGCCGAAACCAAAGCCGAAGCCCGGGCCGAAACCGAACCCAAAGCCGCAGCCGAAACAACCGAAGCCAAAGTGGTCGTGGAAGCCGCGATCGAAGCCGCGCCCGAACCCGCGATCGAATCCACGGCCGCCGAAGGGATGCCCGAATGTTGAGCCCGTGAACGCGCCGTGGCCGAACGCGGTGTTGCGGCCGAGGCGCGCGCTCGCGAATGCCGAGTTATTCAGTCCTGTGCGGCTGAACGATGAATTGCCGATGCGCGAGGCGCCTGACATGCGGGTGGCGGAGCGCGAGCCGGCAAAGGCGCTGCTATTCATGCGCGAACCCTGCATATTGGAAACCGCGCGACCCGGAGAAATCGATGAGCTGCGCGCGCTGCTCGACGGAGACGGCGCAGATGCCCTCATGCCGGAGGATCCCGATGGGCTTGCCGAGCGTGCGCCACCCGCCGGGCCGCCGTGCGCCCAAGCAAAGTTCGAATTGCCGACGCTGCGGGCAGCGCCCGGTCCACGGGCGCCGCCACCGAAGGAATGCCATTGGCCATCAGCCCTGGCTGCTGGTGTTGCCGACCCACGTGATGCGGAGGCAGCCGGCCCGGAGTTCCGCGCCGTCGAGCCTGCCCGTGCATTTGCGCCAAAGCGCGCGCTGGATGGTGGTGCCGCCGTTCTGCTTCCGCCACCGCTATTCCGCCCTGCACCACGATTCCCCGAGGCATTGCCTGAGCGATTACCTGAAAATGATCTGCTGTTGAACGCGGGCATACCAGATGGGCGTCCCGCGTAGGTATTCGACCTGGCGCCCGCTCCGTTTGATCTGCCGTACGAGGCGCTACCACGGTAACCAGACGGAGGCGCGCCGCCGCGAAAGCCGCCGCTGCCACTGAATGATCGCCCGCTCGGGGCGCTAGCCTGACCTCCGCCACCGGAGAAGTGGCCTCCGCCACCGCCTCCGTGGAAGCCTCCGCTGCCACCGCCATGGGAACCACCACCGCCGCCACCACCGCCATGGGAACCGCCACCACCCCCACCATGGCCTCCGCGTTGAGCAAACGCAGGTTTGGGCGCACAAGCCACTGCCACGATTGCAAGGAATGAAAACAGGATCTTGCAGAAGGTGGATTTCTTCATATCTTTATCCTCCCCCAACGACGACGGGGAGCCGGGAAGGCATCCTCGAGGGTTCCTCGAAAGCTTTGCCACATCTTACTCCTTTAGATTCCCGGCGCAACTATTAGGTTGCAGTCAGCCAGCATCACGCCGTCGGTTACTGAGCGCGGGCGGACCACTACACACAAGATTTAACCCGCAGGGATTGTTTTAGTTTCGGTCACGGATTTCGAGAATGCAGGTTCCGAGCCAAGCTCGCATGCTGTCGATGTCACGCGAGTTAGCGCCGGATCATGAGATGAAGGCGAAGGTGGCCGTTTCACAGAAACCCAGAGTGCGCGCCTGTGGTAAAACCCCTAGGAAGGACCTCGCCCCCACTTATCCTGGCGCCGAGATTATCCGCCGGCGCCCGCTGCCTGCGCCTTCGACTCAGCCTTCGCGCAGGCCTTGCTGGCCATCTCGACGAGTTGTTTCAGGTTCCACCATTCGCGTTCATTCATCAATCGCCCTTCGTTGCTCCAAAAATAAATCGATGCGTAGCCGTCCTCGGAAAGTGGCGCACGAATTACCAAGATGTTTTTTTGCTCCTGCGCTGGGTTATCAGACATTGCAATCCTCCCTGGATCGAATCAAACGGGCCTCATTCTTATCCATTTCTTAACTCCGCGTCCAGCGCGAAGAATCCAGGATTGAACGGATCATCCGCCATGCGCCCCCCCCGAAGCCAAGTATTCTAGCTTTTGCAGTTCCGACGTCGAGGCCAAGCACAAATCGAGCCCGTCCGCCCAAGGTGGATTGGAGTTTTGGACTGCTGAGTGCTACCTTGATGCTCCGGAAATTTTGCGCACCGAAATTGTCACGAGGTGAATGGCGATGACCTGGGGAAAGCGGCGGGCACTGATCATCGGGGTAGTAATTGTTTTCTTTGTGCTGCTGATTTGGGCAGCCTCCAAGCCAGCGCGGCTGGCGTCGAATTCCGTGCTCGTGCTTGATGCAGACGGCGAGATTAATGAACAGCGCCAGCCGGACTTTTTCACCGCCTTCAGTGGCTCGAGCGTTCCGGTGCTGCACGACATTGTGGATGCGATTGACGCAGCGCGAACGGATGCGCGCATTGTCGGGCTGGTGGTACGTATCGCGCCGCTGCAGACTGGCTGGGGAAAGCTGGAAGAAATCCGCACGCACTTGCTTGAATTTCGCAAGAGTGGCAAGCCCAGTATCTGCTATCTCGGGTACGACGGCATCGGGAACCCGGAATACTACCTGGCGAGCGCGTGCCAGCAGATCTGGTTGGTGCCGACGGTGCCGGTGAACATTCGCGGGATGATGGCGGAAGCGCTGTTTGTCCGCGGGACGCTTGACAAGCTGAAGGTCGTGCCTGAGTTCTACCATATTGCCGAATACAAGACGGCCGGCAACATGTATACGGAGAAGAAATTTACGCCGGCGCACCGGGAAGAAGTCGAGAAGCTGCTGCACAGCATTTACAGCCAATACCTCACGGAGGCTTCGCAGGCGCGCGGAATGGACCGCGCGAAATTCGAGTCACTGGTAAGCCGCGGGCCGATTCAGTCGAACGAAGCGGTGGAAGACAAGATCGTGGACCGCCTGGGATATTGGGATCAGGTGCAGGATTTTTTCAAAAAACGCGGCGGTGACTGGAATCCGGTTCCACTCCACCGCTACCGGACATTTGTGAAAAGCATGGCCGGCAACGGTGAGCAAATTGCAGTGGTGCATGCCACCGGGATGATCGTTTCCGGCGCTTCCGAGACGTCGCCGGGCGGCGGTTTCGTGATGGGCGGGGATTCGGTATCGGCGGACATTCGCCGGGCCCGCCTAAACTCGAGCATCAAAGCCATCGTGTTGCGCGTGGATTCGGGCGGCGGATCAGTCGTTGCGAGTGAAGTGATTCGGCGCGAGGTGGAGCTGGCGCACGCGGTGAAGCCGGTGGTGGTCTCCATGTCGGACGTCGCGGCATCGGGTGGTTACTGGATTTCAATCAACGCGAGCAAGATTGTCGCCGACCCGAACACGATCACCGGCTCGATCGGCGTGCTGATCGGCAAGCTGAACATCTCCGGGCTTTACAATTTGCTGGGGTTGAGCACGGATTACGTCACCACGAGCGACAACGCCACACTCTTCTGGGACCAGCAGAATTTTTCGCCGGCGCAGCGCGCTTATATTGAGCGGTCCATCCGCCAAACGTATTCCGATTTCACAGCAGGCGTCGCCGCAGGTCGGAACATGCCGGTCAAGAAGGTGGACGAGATCGGGAAGGGGCGCGTCTGGTCCGGGACGCAGGCGAAGGAGATCGGACTCGTCGATGAACTTGGCGGGCTCGATCGTGCCGTGGATGTGGCGAAACAGCTCGCGCATATTCCGGCAAGTCAGCCGGTGCGCATCGTGCGATTTCCCGAAGAGAAGTCATTCTTTCGCATGCTCTTCGAGCGCGAACGGGATCAGTTGACGGAGGGCCAGTGGTCGAACGCGCGCCCAGTAAATGCCCGCTCGCTTGATGCCATGCTGCGAAAAATTGTGGACACTATGGAACCCGTGCAGGCCCGCATTCCATTCGAGTTGCACATCAGGTGATCTGCGCACCCCCTGAGATTTGAGAATCAGGGACTGGCGCGGGATGAGTTGCGTGACTAACGCCAGCGGGGGAGAATCCGGGCTGAATCCGTGCTCAAGTTTCGATATACTGGGTTCTCAGGGCGCGGTACCCAAGTGGTAAGGGAGAGGTCTGCAAAACCTTTATACGTGGGTTCGATTCCCACCCGCGCCTCCAAAAATCCCAATCCATCGCTGCAAGATTGAGACTCTGCGGCGCCTATTACCTTTGGCCCGGCAGACGGCTCACGCCAGCCTTCGTAACGCAATTAGCGCGGGGCGCGGCACCGCCAGTAGGCGGCGGGGGCGCGCACGTTTTCGTCGTGGCCACGCTGCGAACGACAACCGTGGCAACCGTAGCCGCAACGGCCGCCGACACCCCTACGATGGCTCCGCCGGCGGCGCCGATTCCTCCACCGGCCGCGCCGCCAGCACCCGCTGCGCCTGCGCCCGCTCCACCTGCTGGGTTCGTTGCGTTAACGGCAGTGGTGAGGTTCGCGGGTGTCGGGGGTTGCGGCTGGCTGGGCGGCTGATTGTTGCGAAGAGAGGTTTGCTCACCACCCTTCATGAGCACGCAATTCAGAGCGAGGTCACAGGCCTGGCAGGTACCTTCCATGCAGAAAACCTGCATTTGTCCGCCGACGTCAAACAGCACGATCATCTCTGTGCCGACAACTCCGGCAACGCCGACCGGCGTGCGGACACGGAAGTGGGCATCCGGTTTCACCAGTTTCACGGCGCGGGCGCGCACCTGACCGTAATTCAAGTCAAGATCGGTTTGCTGGCCGGCCGGGTCGTGCTTCGCAATCGTCAAGTTGGAGTCAGAGCCCACGCTGAGGATCGATCCATCTGTGAGCGCGACGCGAGCACGCGCCAGGTGGCCTGTGTTGATGACGTCGCCCCAGAAAACTTCTTGGGACGCGTTCGCGGGGATCTGTTGTGGGCCGCGCACCACGTTGACGATGGGCAGTACCGTGGTGATCTTGCCGGCGGGCTGAGCCGCTTGCGCGCCCACGTTAGCAGGGACCGCGAGCAGGAGACTTGTGCACAGCGCGATTCCGGAAAAAATCGAACGGCGGACGTTCATTGTTTCGTTCCTCCCCTGAGGTCCTCGCCGGTACTCTAGCCTGCGGGCCACAGATTCCCGCGAGTCAGCATAACCGTCGGGAAATTTCGATTCGGGGGACTCGCCAGAAACTACCACAAGTCCTGAGGGAGTGCCTAGCAAAAATGCGGGAGAAAGGGGCCCGGGTGCCCGGAAGTCCGAGCACCCGGGGCGAACGTGAGGCGAATTAATTTCCGGCCGTACGCGTCTTCGTTGCAGCCTGCGCCATTTGCGCCATCATCTGGCGCATCGCCTCGCCGGACCCGGGAGCGCGCTTCTCGCGCCAGGCTTCCAGGCGCTTGATGTGCTCTTCGAGCTGCGCAAAAACGAGCGGATTCTTAAACATGGCCCGCCAGACAGGCATGATCGGCTTCATCAGCTCCCAGACAGCCCACTGCTCCCCGGTGCTCTCAAGGAAAAGATCCTCATCGATCAAGCCGCGATTGACGATACTAGCCACCATTTCCCAGTAGCTGATGACCATCCGCATGAATGCGTTTTCCTGGCTTCCCGGCGGACACAGCTTCATCATTTCCTCAGCCGTAGTGGCATTGAAGTGGGTCAAGAACCATTCGCGGGCTTCCCGCAGCCGGGGCTCGCGTCGAATGTCGTACAGGCGCAACATCAGATTCACTTGCTCGTGCGTGACGTCTCCCATGGTTTCCTCCTGATAGGATTGCGAAATTTTACTGGTTCGGCTGCGGCAGTTCCCCGTGCAGCGTGACCTTGTGTGTGTGGCTCAGCGGAATGCGCGACTGCTCGAAGCCGAGCTTGATTCTCCGGCGGACCTCGCGGGCAACATCGTCCTTGCGATTGAGAACGGTTCGCACCTGAAGACGCAGCACGGTGCCGTCGAGCGACAGGGATTCTACACCGAGTACCCGCGGGCCGTCCAGGAGAGCCGGCGACCAGTCGGCATCGTTCCGGAAATCGCCGGAAATTTTTTCGAGCGAGGCCAACGCGCGGCCCACGTTTTCGTCGGAAGGAACCGTCACGTCCACGAAAACCTGCGACCAATCGCGACTGAGGTTGGCGACCTGGCCGATCAGGCCATTGGGAATCGTCACCACTGCGCCGGCCGTATTGCGGAGAACGGTGCGCCGCAGTGTAAGGTGCTCGACGCGGCCCGTCTCGTTGTTGGTCTGGATCAGATCGCCGACCACGAACTGGTCTTCGAACACGATGAAGAAACCGTTGATGAGATCCTTGATCAGGCTTTGCGCGCCGAAGCCCAGCGCCACGCTTGCAACGGCCGCTGCCGCCGCTACCGGCGAAATGTCGAAGCCGCATTCGCGCATGATCATCAGCAGCGTCACCGCGATGATGATGAAAATGCCGGTGCTGTAGAGCAGGCCGGCCATCGTGCGAGTCTGCTGCTCGCGCATCTGAGCCGTGCGCGATGGCGACTTTGCCATCTCGACGAGCTTGCTCGTGACAGCTTTCAGGATTCGCGAGACAACAATTGCGATGACGATGATTCCCAGGACGCGCAGTCCGGGCGCCGCGGCGATTTTTCCCCATCGTGTGAGCAGTTCGTTCATGGAAGATTGGGACCAGGATTATACCACTCAGGCGGTGTCGCGCCGTCTGGATGCACAGTCATTCGCACACGGCGTGATGATCGCAGCACGCTAAGGAGAACTCATCTGGCTCTGTCGACACCCTCCGTTCTCATGTCGCCTCCTGCATCCTCTTCGGCGTGGTCCTCTAGCTCAGGCCTGCCCTGAGCTCGCCGAACGGGTCCCGTCCCGACCGCCTTAGTCGGGACTGAGGGTTTTCGGTTTGGCCATTGCCAGGACTCCGAGGCCGTGACAACGATCTCAACGAAACCCTCAGCTGCCTCTGCGGTGTCTCGCCCGCCATTTGCCGTGGAATTTCTCCGCGCCCTCTTTACCCTGAATGGAACCGAAGGGTGCGCCTCTGTGGTGAATGCCTTCTCGGTTTGATTTGCCGTCCTGCGATTGATTTTGCTAAGGGGAGGGAAGCAAGGTAAAATCATCACGCGAAGCAATCCGCCGCGAGTCCTGCACAAGCATTCGCGACGTGGATTGCGCGTTCCCCGCAGCCGTGCGGGACGCAAACTGCGCGCCTGTAGCTCAGTTGGATAGAGCGCTGGTCTCCGGAACCAGAGGTCGGAGGTTCAACTCCTCTCAGGCGCGCCATCTCCAGTTTCGCGGGCGATGGACTCA
The DNA here is from genome assembly GCA_041493845.1 of Terriglobia bacterium. Taxonomy (GTDB): domain Bacteria; phylum Acidobacteriota; class Terriglobia; order Acidiferrales; family UBA7541; genus Palsa-295. Next base: position 10,885 of record JBGPZR010000008.1, read on the forward strand.
TCCCGCCGAAAAGGCTCGCGACCCCCGACGCCCACACCACCCGACGGACAGCCCGCACTGCTCTGAACCGCCAGCCATTTCGTAGAAACATCCAAACCGGCAAGAAGGGAAACGCCATGGGAATTCTCGGATTGACGCACGATGTGAACGACTCGGCTCTCGAGAAACTCCCGATAACAATCAAGGTCGCAATCGGGGAGGGATTGGAGCCGGACAGTCAGAACGACCACCCGCGGCAGCCCGATCACCTCGTGTTCAAGCGTAATCCGCTCCGTGGACAATTTGTGGTTTGGGAGCCAGCTCAGGATATCGCGCAAGTTTATGGTGAAAATCCAGGGAATTCATAAAAAGGAGGACCGATATGAAAAATTTGGGACGGTGAATTGTCGTCGGTTCCCAAATTATCCGTGTTGAGGTGTTCTCGGGCGAGAATCGCAGCCTCTACACGGACCAAGAACTCGCAGGCGCGTGTCAACGACCTTGAGATGCAGGGACACGCGTTGGGCCTCGAGTCCCTCATCACGCTACCCCTGACCTATTCAGAATTCAGCAGAAGGTTTCTTGGGTGTTTATTTTGCCACGCATGTTCCATTCTTGGAATGTGCCGATGCGTTCCAGTCCCACAGTGGGAATATCTCTCGAGGAAAGTACTCGTCGGAACACCGCTAGACCATTCTAACTGATTGATCTTGCACGGATTTGTTCGGCCTCCGTCCCGTTATTGCAGTTGGTGATACAGGTGCACTGTACTCCACGCCGTAGCCTAGATCGATGGGACTGAATGATTCGCATCTGAACCACAGATGTATCAGTACTCGGTGCTGATAATGGTTGGCGCGAGCGTCATTGTTCGTCTTTGGGAGCTCGATACACACATCTAATGAATCACCGGAACGATCAAGCAGTGAAGGTTCTTGAATGCTCCTTATACTTAGCCGCAATCGAAATCCCTTGACTCCGAGTATTGGCGGCGAACCGACCCCGTCTGGCCACGAGGATGTCGAATTCGTTGGCCGGATTCGAAGACGTTGCGGAGCTCCCCGATCTGATCGAAGACACCCGGCCTGACTGCGTGCTCATTTCTCTGGAAGAGGCGGGGAAGCGACCGCACAACTGCGATGCGCTTCTGGGACAGTACGAGCGACAGTGTCAAAGGAGAGCTAGACGTGGATGTCCGTTTAGATAACGGAACTGTTAATTATAATATTCTCCATAGATTTCGATGGGCCATCCTGGCTTCCGTGATATTCCTAGCCTGTCCATTTTTATTGCCGGCACAGGAGAACCAAGCTCCCGGCCCCACCGCTTCTTCCGGGTTGGGTGCGGAAAACCTGAATCGGGTGGCGGCTTCCGCGACGCAGGTGGGCGATTTACTGCAGAAACAGCCTGGGCTGCTGGTGGAGTTAAAACGGTGGGTGGCGAAAGAAGCGACGGACAGGGGTCAAATTCTGGATGACGCAGAATTGGCCGACCAAGCAATTTTTGAGCGGCTCGCTCGCGACCTCGAATTCCGATCCGTGGCCACCCGGTTATTGCAGCGCTACGGCTACCTGATGCCGAAGCTAAACCCGGATTCCGAGGCCGCCAGGGAGCACGAGATGCTGTTCAGCGAACGAACACGCCGTCTCGCTCGGACCGACGCCGAGGAAGAAAACGCCGTCAGGGAAAAGGGACGAGGAACGGACCTGAAACGGGCGGAAGCATGCGGTGGCGGGCAGTGTGCGGAGACCAGCCAGCGGCAGGTTCCCCAGCAGTCGCACGACAATTCCATCGAAGAGCCGGAACTTCCTACTCGGCCACTGGTGCAAACAACCGCGAATTCTGAGTCTGACGGGATTCCGTTATCGACGCGGCAGAAATATGAGGCCTCTTCTCTCGTGCCCAATGCGACGACGGTGGGAGGCGACCGCCCGGCCCCGGCATCTGATTTTGCCCTCCCGGAAACATCTGAGGCGATTTCTCCGAATCGGAAGCGCGTCCGCACGGCACGGCCGGCAAGCAGCGAGGATAAAGAGGAAATTTCGAGACGAACGAGAATGCTTTCAAAGGCCAACCCGTACGCGGACATACCTTCTCTTTACGATATGTACGTGCAAGCCTCCGCCCACCGGCCGATCCTGGAGCGGTTTGGCCTCGATGTCTTCCGGAACGGCACGCCTGCTTCCAGCTCGTACCCCATGGATCTTCCCGTCGGGCCGGATTATGTAGTGGGGCCGGGAGACGGCTTGGCGATTGATCTATGGGGTGGGGTTGCGCAGCGCCTGTACCGCACGGTGGATCGCGAGGGCCGGCTCTCCTTGCCCGAGGTGGGCCCGGTCTTGGTGAGTGGCCGGACAATGACCGAAGTCCAACAGACGGTTCAGCATGTCCTGAGAACTCAGTTCCGCGATGTGTCGGCCGATATCTCGCTTTCGCGATTGCGCACGGTTCGCGTGTATGTGGTCGGGGATGTTCAGCAGCCGGGCGCCTACGATGTCAGTTCGCTCTCTACTCCGCTGAACGCCTTGTTTGCTGCCGGGGGCTGCACGAACGAAGGCTCCCTCCGCAGCTTGAAACACTTTCGCGGCAGGCAACTGATTGAAGAGATAGATGTCTATGACCTGCTCCTCCGCGGGGTGGGCTCTGACTTGAAGCGCCTGGAAAACGGCGACACGCTGCTGGTTTCTCCAATCGGTCCGGAGATCACCGTGGAAGGAATGGTGAGGCGTCCCGCGATTTACGAAATGCACGGGGAGAAGAACCTAGCCGATGTGCTGGAGTTGGCGGGAGGAATCTTGCCCACGGCAACCGTGCGGCACATCGAAGTACAGCGCGTCGAAGCATACCAAAAACGTACCATGCTGAGCCTTGATATCCAGGAGACAGGAGATGCCGCGAGCCTAGCCAAGCAGTTCGAATCGTTCCCCGTGCAAGGTGGAGACGTCGTGCATGTTTTCCCCATCGCGCCCTACAGCCAAAACGCTGTTTACCTGCAAGGGCACGTATTGCGGCCGGGCCGCTATTCCTTTCAGCCGGGAATGAAGTTGACGGATCTGGTCTCCTCGCAAGCGGATCTCTTGCCCGAGCCGGCTGGCAAGTATGCAGAGATCATCCGGCTGAATGCCCCGGACCACCGGCCGAGCGTGGAGAGTTTCAGTCTGGCGGCCGCGCTGGCCAATCCAGCCGCCGCACCACAGCTTCAGCCGCTCGATACCGTGCGCATCTTCAGTCGGTACGATTTTGAAGACCCACCCAGCGTCTCGGTGGGGGGCGAAGTGCGGCATTCGGGAGCCTATCGGACATCGGGAGAGGTCCACCTGCGTGATGCGATTTACTTGGCCGGAAATGTCACCGCAGACGCGTTCCTGGACGCCGCCCAGGTGATTCGAAATGCGCCCGACGGTTCGTTGAAGATCCTGAGCATCAATCTCCGGAATGCCCTGGCAGGAGATCCGCTGGACAACATTATTCTGCAACCGCGGGATCGCATCGTGGTGCACCGTAATCCAGCGAAGGTGGATCCACCGAGCGTCTTCGTCAAAGGCGAGGTCGCCAAACCGGGTCGCTATCTGCTGACGGCGAATCTCCACGTCGAAGATCTCCTCCGCCTCGCCGGCGGACTCAAGCGCAGCGCGTTCACAGAGAGCGCGGATTTGACCCGCTATTCGATTGACAATTCCTCAGGAAAACCCGGAGAGCATCGAGAAGTGAGTATCACCGCCGCCCTCGCGGGAGATACGAACGAAGATCTTCTGTTGCGCGACGGCGACATTCTCACGGTCCGGCAGCTCCCCGGTTGGAGCGATATCGGAGCGTCCGTCACGGTCAGGGGAGAAGTAGGCCATCCCGGCACCTACGGCATCCGGTCTGGCGAACGGCTGAGTTCGGTGCTGAAGCGCGCGGGCGGATTCCGGCCGACCGCCTATCCTGCAGCCGCGGTGCTCGAGAGGGTCGAGGTGCGCCAGCTTCAGGAAAAAAGCCGGCAAGAGCTCATCCAACACATCGAGCAGGAAGGAGCCTCCGTCAAGGTTTCCTTCACGGAATCCGCCAAAGATCAGGCGGACTTGCAACAAGCTGCGCTCCAGCAGCGACAGCGGGTGGTGGAAGGGCTGCGCAGGACGCCCGTAAGCGGCCGTATGGTCGTCACCCTTCGAGCCAACTTGGCGGAGTTTGAGCAATCTACCGATGACATCGAAGCACGCGCTGGGGACA
>JBGPZR010000452.1:0-2139 GCA_041493845.1 Terriglobia bacterium
ATTCGTGAATTTCTTCGGCATTCCCGCTTCCACGACTTCGGGACTGGCGCGAATCGCGCTGCGAACGGACGCGGCAGTCGTGCCGGGTTTCCTGTCGTGGGACGAACAGCGACGCAAATATCGCCTGCGGTTCGAACCCGCCGTAGAGCTATCCCGCACGGGGGATGAAGAGGCGGACGTCCTGGAGAATACCGCGCGATTTACGCGGGTAATCGAGGACCAGGTCCGCGCGCACCCGGATCAATGGCTGTGGGTTCACAAGCGGTGGAAAACACGGCCGCCCGGAGAAAAGCCGGTCTATCCTTTTTGACGCCGCGCCGTTTCCAAGATAGTTGAGCAAGGTCGCAGCATGCATCGAAGGGCCAAGATGACGCGCCGTGCCCGCCCTCCATTTCCAGGGCGACTGATGGTGATTGGGGGGCAGTGCCGCAAGGTGGGGAAATCCGCGCTCGTAGTGGATTTGATCAAAGCATTTCCGGAATACCGATGGACGGCAATCAAAATCACGCCCTATGCAGAATCGGGGTGTCCGGTGAAAGGCGCGAACTGCGGGTGCGGCCCCGGCGAGCACACCTTCGCGATTCGAAATGAGAAAGTCCGCAGGGGAACGACCGATACATCCCGTTTTCTGGCCGCGGGGGCTGAAAAGGCAATCTGGGTGCAAACAAAATCGGGGCGATTGAAGGACGCACTGGCGCCGCTTGCCTCGGCTATAGGGGAGGCGGAAAATGTGATAATCGAAAGCAACGCAATCCTGAAGTATTGGCAGTCTGATTTGTTTTTCCTCGTGCTTGATCCGTGCAATACGGAGTTCAAGAGTTCGGCTCACAAAGTGCTGCGACTTGCGGACGCTTTCGTCTTCCGTTCGCCATATTTACGCGGCGCATATCCGAAGGGCACGCGGGTTCCAAATTCTGGAAGGCCGAAATTCCTTCATCTTATGGGAGAACCGCTTCCGGCCATTATGCAAAAATTTGTCAGGCAGCGTTTTCTGTGGGTTGATCATCACAAGGCAAGACAATCCGGGCGCATTTTTAGTTGACCACGGGTGGAAACCCGAAGATAATGTTACTCTTAGACAGGAACGTGCAGTCATTTTGGGAGTTTGGTGGATTGTCCAGATTCTCAAAATGCTTCACACTTGGCGCGAGGCCATGCCGCCCATGGCAACCAGAGGTCAAGCCAGTCATGGGGGACGTTTGGCCGGCCGGATTAGAAAGTGTAGTCGTGCGCTGGCGCTCTCCCTTGGACCGCAGCAAGGGGGCCAGCGCTGACCCAGCCGTTCGAAATCACCCTGGTGGGGGTTGCTGGATAGGTCGCCCGCGAAGCACTTAGCTATTTCCGAGCGGGTTGACAATGATCTACATATGTCTGAGGGATTGATGACACCTGAAGCAAGACTGCGCATTGCGCCCTCCCACTCGGGAGGAGGACAGGGCACCGCGGTTGTCCCCAGCCGGGATTTTGAGTCGCAGGTCGAACAAGCCATCTCTCGCAGCGCCGATTGGCTGCTTTCCGCTCAGGAACGAGAAGGCTATTGGTGGGGCGAGCTGGAAGCGGACACCACGCTGGAATCAGATTACATTGTTTACCTGCACATACTGGGGCAATTGGACTCTCCGAAAGTCGCCAAACTTGCGAACTACATTCGCCATAAGCAACTGTCCGATGGCGGTTGGAATGTTTTTCCGGATGGCCCCGCGGAACTGAATGCCACGATCAAGGCTTACGTCGCGCTGCGATTGGCGGGCGATGCGGCTTCTGCGCCGCACCTGGAGCGCGCAAAACTCAAGGTCCATGAGCTGGGCGGCCTGGAAGCCAGCAACTCCTACACGCGATTTTATCTGGCCATGGCAGGCGCGCTCGATTGGAGCATTGTTCCGGCGATTCCACCGGAGCTGATGCTGCTGCCGAACTGGTTCCCGATAAATTTGAATGAAATGTCGTCGTGGACGCGGGCGATCGTGATTCCGCTGTCCATCCTGCACGGCATGAAGCCCCAGAGGCCGGTGCCTGCGGGATTCAACTTGAACGAGCTGCTGGTCCCCGGCGCGCCCTTCGAGTTTCCCAACCAGGAAGGTTTCTTCAGTTGGCGCAATTTCTTCCTCAAGGCCGACAAGGTCCTGAGCCTGTGGGAAC
>JBGPZR010000014.1:0-14042 GCA_041493845.1 Terriglobia bacterium
AGACGCTGCGCGCGCTGCCGTCACATCTGAAACGCGCGTTCCTCGATGGCGACTGGGACGTTTTCGCCGGCCAGTATTTTGACAAGTTCGATTATTCGCGCCACGTTGTGCGCCCGGAGGAAATTGAGTGGAAGCCCTGGTGGCCGCGTTGGATTTCGGTTGACTGGGGATTCGAGCATCCCGCCGCGGTCTACTGGCACGCGGCCGCGCCGTGCGCGCGCAACCGCGCCGTCACGCCGCTGGTTACTTCTTCTGCTGTCATTTCGAGCGAAGTGTCCGCGGGTTCTGCTTCCAGACCGGCGCAGCCGGACTGCGCGGACACGCCGTCGAGGAATCTCTCTTCGACTGTCGGTGCTGCTTCGACGCAACCAATGGTCGTCACCTATCGCGAGTATGTTACACACCGCACGCCGCCGCGCGAACTGGCGCGTGAAATCATCGCGCGCAGCATCGCCGCTGCATCAGGCGAAGAAGCAACTGCCTCCGAGAAAATCGACGCGATTTACCTTTCACCGGATGCCTTTGCGCAGCGCACTGACGAAGCCTCGATCGCCGAGCAGATGGGCGACGTTTTCGCGGCGGCAGGATTTCCGCGGCCGATTCCCGCGGACAACGATCGCGTGGGCGGCTGGATGTTGATGTACCAGATGCTCGACGCCGGCGAGTGGCTGCTGACCGAAAATTGCATCGAGCTGATTCGCACCATTCCAAATCTGGTGCGCGACGCCGTGCGGATTGAAGACATCGAGAAAATGGACGGCGACGACCCGGCAGACGCGGCGCGCTACGGCTTGAAGTCACGCTACTCCCGGCGAGATGCGAACTCTGCTGAGCGGCTGCCCTATGCGCAGCGGGTCGCCGCGCGCGTCACGTCCGCGGATCCGACAGTGCGCGCCATTCAAGCTCGTAAGGCGCAGCTCGAAGAATCGCGCCGCTCGCAACCGGTCTCGTTCCTGCGGCGCCGGCATTAGGAATTAGCCACAGAAGCGCAGAGACACAGAGCAAATATTCGCAGAAGCAAAACTGGGCCTGTGACCTTCTTTTGGTTCTTAGGTGTTCGCCTTTTATTTCGTTCTCTCATTTCTCTGTGCCTCTGTGTCTCCGTGGCAGGTGTTGGAGGTGGAGCAACCGCAATGACCCTTCGATCTCTATGGCAGCGGATCTCGACGACGCGCTATGCGCGCGCGCTGGAGGCGGAACTTGCGCACGGGCACGCCGAGAACGCTCTGCTGCGCGCGGAAAACCGCGGCCTCCTGAATTCAATCCTGGGCATCGCCGGTGTGCCGCCCATTCCAGTTGATCGCGAATCTTTGGTTGAGGCGCAGGCTGCACCGCCCGTTGGCACGAAGCGGAAGACTTCTGCGGATAGCAACCGCTCGGGCGCGGCGCGACTTGCTTCTCCGATGCGACGACGCTCGTGGCAGCAGATCAATCGCATGCTCGAATTCGAATCTGCGAAGAAAAAGGCATCGGAAGCAATCTAATCCGCGCGATCCAGTTTGCGGCCGCGTCCGCGGCTGCTGTTCACGAATCACGAATCACTAATCACGGTTTTTCCCCGGAGGCACCATGCCGTTCATTCGAGGGCGTTACCACATGAATCCAATTGCCGGACAGGCGCTCGAAGCTGCTCGCGAGGCCGAGGCTTCTCGTCTTGCAGCAACAGATCAAGAATCACAAAGCAGCAGCCAGGACAGCGGCGACGGCACAGGTGATGGCGCGGCTGCATCCGCGGATCATGCCCCGATCCACCGCGTCGAAATCGAAGCGGCGGAAATGGTGCCGTCACATTCCGGTCGAGGGGAGCGCGGATTCGTTGCGCGTGTACATCGCCAGGCTCCCGGCCATCCAGCGGCGCCGACGCGGCACGGAGAATTTCCGTCGAGCGCGCACGCGTCGCAGCCCGAGACCCACGTCTTCTCGGATCATCAGGACCTGGTTGATTTCCTGCACCATGAATTTGCGAAAGATTGCGCCAGGAAGTGAATTGCCGGGCCACGGATTGGTGCCCGATTCGCAATCGTCCTCTTGAAACCGGATTCCGCCGCGCATGGTCTACAATGGTGGCGTCGCGGCGCAAACGCTGCGGCGCAACCATGACGCACGACATTTGGAACATGCCAAGCGGCCGGAGCCGGCGGTGGGCTCGCCGGAAGAACCCGGGCTCGCGCATGCCCGCCTGGGCGCGATACTTCGTCTGGGTTCTGCTGCTTGCTGTGAGCGGCACGCTGCTGTGGGAAGGGGCGGCGCGCTGGCTCAATCCCGCCCGCAAATTCACGCCGCCGGAAATTTCAGCAGCGGTTCCCGCCGGGCAATCGGCAACCGCCGCGTGGCAGAGAGATGTGGCAAGCTCGCTCGAAGGCGCCGTGCACGAAGCGGGCGCAGGAAACATCACGCAAGCCGAAGTCGCGATAGACCGCGCGGTTGCATTCGTCACCGGCGCGAAATTCCGGTCCGAGACTGCTGCGTCTGACTTTTTCGGGGCCTCGATCGCGCAGCTCGACCGCGCTGTCGCGGCTGCGCCTGAAAACGCGCGCCTCACGGAACATGCCGCGCTGATGCGCATCGAGCTGGCGCAGCTCCGTTCGTCGCTCGAAACCGCACTGGCGGAGTCGCGCAGCCTGAAGAAAGTGGCCATCAATTCGCCGCGCTCGATTTCGCGGGATTCCTCGCTCGACCCCGCATCGCTCGGCGGGAATTTTCTCGATGCGACGCTAATGCCTTTCAGCGCGGAAATTCTTGAGCCGCCCTCGTCGCGACTGTTCGTGGACAACGTGAGGGTGGAAAATTTAACCCTGGCAGGCGCCGCGCAAACGCTCGACGGCATTCATTGGCGCAACGTGACGTTTACTGGCACGCGCCTGCGATATCAGGGCGGGGAAGTGGATCTGCAAAATGTTCATTTCGTGCGCTGCACATTTGGCTTCGCCAACGGCGACCGAGGTGCGCGCCTTGCGACGGCCATCGCCCTCGGCCAGACTTCGATCGTAATTCCGTAATCGGCAGCCCGAAGAAACACTCCAGTTATTGAATACCCGCCGAACCACATTTTTCATACGCACTGAGAAGCGAGAGACGAATGCCCATACAGACACAAATTCCAAACGCCGATCCCGCCAAGAAAGGGCTCCCAGGTCGCCGGCAAGGCGAGCCAGGGAGAGTGGTTCCCGTCGAAGGGGCGCAGCAGTCGGCATCGCCCCACGGGGCGAACAATGAGCAGTTGCCCGAGCGCTTGCAGGAGGCGCTGCGGCGGCTGGTGCATCAATTCGCGGCGGAATCCGAATCCACGCGGCGCCAGGAAATTCGGCGCATCAAGCAGGCACACCAGTTCTGGCGCGGCTTACAGTACTTGTGGTGGAGCGAGCGCGACCAGAACTGGCATCTGCCCTTCGAGCAGAAATTAGCGGACGGCAGCTCGCTCGAGGATTTGCCGCGCTATGAGTTCGTCACAAATATTTATCAGGCATTCGGTCTCTCGATTGTTTCGGTGCTTTCGCAGGACGTGCCGCGCGTGCGGTTCTTTCCATCGTCCGCGCAGGCGGAAGAAGATGTGGCGGCGGCCAAGGCAGCGACGGAAGTTGCGTCGCTGGTGGAGCGAAATAATCGCATTGGCAACTTGATCGTCGAAGAGGCTTTTCAGCTTTGGACCGATGGAAAAGTTGGCGCCTATGTTCGGTTCGTGGTGGACGGCCAGCGGTTTGGATTTCACCCCGAGACGGAGATCGTGGCGCGCGACGTGAAGCTCGGCGAGGATGTGTACCTCTGCCCGAACTGCGGCGCGGAAACTGATGCTGCGGGCGCATCTGCGGGGAATCTCTACAGCGCTCGAGCAGCCGAAAACCGCCGGCAAGATGCCGGCGGCACACCCGCCTGCTCTGCCTGCGGCGTGTTGCTCACCGAAGAAAACTTTGTGGCGGCGGAAGCCGTCACCATGCCATCGGCCGAAACGCGGCTGCGCGTGCCGAACGGGCAGGAAGTGGTCACCATCGTCGGCGGCCTGGAGCTGAAGACTCCGCCGTGGGCCAATGAAATGCACGAGTATCCCTACCTCCAGTGGAATGTGGAGGTGCACCAGGCGCGGCTGCGCGCGGCCTACCCGCACGCGGCGGATAAGATCGGCTCACCGGTGGCGAGCGGCTCGCAAGAGTACGAACGCCTGGCGCGGCTGGCGCAATCGCAAGGCGGCCCGCTGACCGAAGGCGGCGACTCCAACATCAACTTGATCACGTTTCAGAGAACCTGGCTGCGGCCGTGGGCGTTTTTTGCGCTGGACGACAAATCGTTGCGTGACGAGCTGTTGAAACTATTTCCGGACGGCGCCTACGTGGCATTCGCCGGCGAAGCCTATTGCGAATCGCGCAACGAAAATATGGATGACCACTGGCGCGTGCTGCACGCGCTGCCCGGCGACGGCTCGAGCGGGCGGCCCGCGCTGGGCGACTCGCTGATCAGCGTGCAGGAGCGCTTCAACACTCTCTCCAATCTGCAGATCGAAACGTACGAGTACGGCATCCCTCCGATTTATGCGGACAGCGAGGTGCTTGACTTCGATGCGCTGCAAAATCAGACCGCCGAGCCGGGCGCACACTATCCCGCGCGTGCGAAACCCGGCCAGTCGCTTGCCGCAGGATTTTTCCAGCCGGCGCCTGCAGAAGTTCCGCCGGATCTCGCGCAGCATGCTGCAAATTTAATGGGGCCCGTCGCGCAATTTCTGACCGGCGCATTCCCGGCGCTCTTCGGCGGCGCGATGGCCAACAACGATACCGCCGCGGGTTACGCGATGGCACGTGACCAGGCCATGGGGCGCATCGGTCTGGTGTGGCGGCGCATGAAATTCTTCCATGCGGACGTGATGTTGCTCGCGGTGGATTGCTTCCGGAAGAATCGCCCGAATGATGTAGAGATCACTCTCCTGGGCGCCGGCGCAGCGTTCGAATCGAGATGGATTCGCCTGGCGGATCTGAAGGGAAATCTGTTCAGCTATCCGGAAACAGACGAGCAATATCCCACGCTGTGGTCGCAGCAGCGCGGCGTGCTGCTGCAATTGCTTGCGAATCCGGATGCGGAAATTCAGTCCGTTCTGGCGCATCCCGAAAATATGGCGCTGGTGAAGCGGTTGATCGGCCTCGAAGAGTTCGTCATCCCGGATGAGGAATCTCGTACCAAGCAGTACAGGGAAATTGCACAGCTCGTGGCAGAGGCGCCGGTGGTGAATCGCGATCCTGTGAGCGGAGCGGAGACGATCCTGCCGAGCATTTTGCCGGATGAATTTGCAGACAAACACACCGTGGAGCTTGAGATCTGCATGCGATGGTTCGCAGCCGATGCGGGGCAGGTGGCCAAGATCGAAGCGCCGGCGGGATTTGCGAACGTGCGGGCGCACGCCATGATGCACAAAGCCTACGTGCTGAAGCAGCAGCCGGCGATGCAGGCGCAAACGAATGCGGGCGTGCGCAGATGAGTCGTGAGGCTGGTGGATTTGTGCGTGAGCGAAATGATTAGAGCGTGCGTTCGATGGCGCTGGAGGCCAGGCGCGTGCCGTAGGCGCTGCCCAATTTAGGCGGCGGCGCGACCAATCGCACCACGTGGAGCAGACGCTCGGGCTTGAAGGGCTTGGCCATGCAGACCACGGCGCCGAGCTGGTGGCTCGCAGAATAATCCGCGGGCTGTGCGGACCGCGTGAGCAAAATCACCGGCACCCGCTGCAAACGATCGTTGCGCTTGATGATGAGGCAAAGGTCGTGCCCCGACATGTCCTCGGCTTCGACTTCGGCAACGAAGACGACTGGAACAGTCGTGCGCAGAACTTCCAAAGCCTGCTGCGCTGTGGGAACGATTACGACCGTGTAGCCATCGTTTTGCAGAATGGCGCGCATGATATCGGCGGTGCGCTGATCGGGTTCCACGGCCAGCACCACGGATTGGTGCTTCGCGCCCGGAGCCGGTGCGCTCTCTCCGGAACTGCCGGCAAAGGGATCCTCTGAGGCGCCTTTTTTCTCGCTCTTGGCTTCGGATTTCGCGGCGATGAATTGCACCGCAACGCTGTACTGCCCGCCGCTCTCAGTTACTCGCACGATCTCAGCCGCTTGGGCCTGGTTCAATGCAGCCGCCGCGTTCGAGTAGGGAAACGTGACGTCGAGCCGTTGACCCTTCCAGTAGCCGGCGCGCGCGGCCATAAAAAGCAATCCATCGCGCGACACGTCCACGCTCTTGCAAATTTCTTCGAACGGCTCGGGAGAATTCATTGCCTTGACGTGAACCTGCGCGGTGATTTTCGCGCGCTTGCGCCGGCGGCGTTCGATTCCTTGTGGGTTGGATCCTGCTGTCTTGCGAATTGCCACTGCGGAGGCCGAAGGGGTCGTGCTCATTCCACACCTCAGAATTTTTTTTTGCTGGGGCTGGCGGTCGCTGGTGCCTTGCCTGCTGACCGTGTTTCTGAAAGCGGCTGCTCCCCCGCTGACAGTAGATTTACTAGTGAGCGGCGGGTCGGGGAATAGTACCTTCGTTTCAATTTGGGAAACTCTTTGTGCGCCGGGCACTGGTACTCGCTAAGAGCTGACGCTGCAGGGAGTTAGCGGGGGCCCATCGCCACCTAGAAAATCACTCAGGACGACGAACGTGTTGCTATTTGTCGTCGCATTCCTGGAATTTGCCGGAGGAAAATTTATGGCACAGACAGTCGCGCCGGCAGCGTTGCCGGTAAGTCGATCGCGAGTGGAGAGTGCGCGAGCAGCCGGCGCGCCGCCTCGCACCGCGACCGCAGAAATCGCACCGCCCGATTCGCGTGGAATAAAGCGGGGCGCGACGGATGACGAGATACTGGGCATCAACACTGCACCGCGCAAAAGTTCTACTGACGTTGACCAACTCGGACTGGATTTTGAGGAAGGACAGAAGGCCAGCGGCGACTACGCGCCGGGCGCCGATGCCGACAAAAAAGACGTTGCCGCTGATGGGGCGAGCGGCGAGCCAGATCATTTGCGGGACGCGTTCGACGCAAACCCAGAATTGCGCGCGGCATGGCACGAAGCGCAGGCATATCGCGAAACATTTCCGACACCCGAAGAAGCTCGCGGCGCCACCGTGTTGCTCGCAGACCTCAATCGCATGGACGCGCTGTTTTTCTCCGGACGCGCGGAGGACCATGCCGAACTCGCGCGCGCGGTGGCAGATCTCGATCCCGCCGCGTTCGCTTCGCTGGCGCAGGCGATGAATGGCCTGGCCACGGAGACACAGAAACACCGAGCAAACGCGGCGCGGAATACCGCAGCCGAAAGTAGCGCCGGCGTGTCCCGAGCGGAGCCAAGGGGCGTCTCGTCGGCACTTTCTCCTTCCTCCGAAAACCGCCAGCAAGATGCTGGCGCTACGGGAATCGCCGTTCCGTCGCAGGCTCAGTCGGAATTCTTCCACGCAACGAATGTTTCCGCCGTCGAAGGCGTTCTCGAAGCCATCGAATCGCAAGTCGAGCGCTTGTTGCCGGAAGGAGTTTCCAAAAGCGCGCGCAACCGCGTGGTCGGCGAAATCTATCGCGAGCTCGATGCCACGTTGCGCTCGAACCGCGATCTGGCGGGGCAGATGCGCGATGCGTTCCGGTCGGGATCGCTCGACGCAGATCATCAGCGCGCGGTGGTTTCGTTGATCACCGGGCGCGCGCGCCAGGCGCTGCCCGGAGTTGCCAAGCGGGTCCTGAATGAATGGACTTCCACTCTTGTAGCCGCAAATCAAGAGCGGCGGGCGCGCCAGCGCACAGCTGAACGGCGCGTGGACATCGCCGGAGCAGGCGGTGCTGCGAATGATGGCCGGCGCGCCATGGCGCCGCGCGAAATTGACTACGGCCGCATGTCCGACGCCGACATCCTGAACCTGTAGCGTTGCCCGGCACGTACCGAGTCGGATGTACCGGAAGGATAACCATGTGCGACGATGTCGGTCGCCGAATCCGCGGAAAAGGCCATCGATTGAGATTCTCCGATACCGGATAATGCAATGCCTTTCATTAACGGCAGGTTTTACATGAATCCAGCCTTCGGTCGCGCCGTTGAGAGTGCTCGCGACAACGGAGCCGCTTCACATCAATACGAGTCACAGGAGCAAGACCAGGATTCCCACTGGGTAACGATCAATGGGCGCCGTGTCTTGATCCATGAGGGGCAGGGAGGACGAGAGCAGGACGCGAATCAAAATAAACAGAATCAGCGACAACAAAGCCCGCCCCAGCGAAGCACCAAGGAGTTCAGCGGAGATGCTACTTACTACAAGCTGCCGGGAAGGAAGACCGCGAGTGGAGACGAATTCGACTCCAACAAAATGGCCGCCGCCATGACCGCCGAGAAAGTGAAGCTTGGCCAGACTGTGACCGTGGCATACTCTTACGAAGACGAGCGGGGGAATACTGTAACGAGGACAATATCCGTGGTAGTCAACGACAGAGGCCCATTTGCTCGGGATGCCGACGGAAAAGCGAAGCGACCTTTGCAGCCTGCACCCGAAAGAGTGATTGACCTCACGCCCGCTGCTTTCATGAAACTTGTCGGGACAACGAAACCAGGACATGTTCCTGTGACTGTGACGGTGCCAAATGACTAGGAGCGCGAGATTCGTATTTCTATTAGCGGCTACGGTGACTGGGCTTCTCATGCCTGGGGGGGCTGCACCGACTGACACGCGAGTCGTTTCCGTGTCCCTGCCTGCGTTGCAAATTGGTGCGGAAGAGCGAGTTGTGGGTTTTCACTTTCAGGTGACTTCCGGGCGAATCGCCCAAATTGCGGATGTGCCGATAGGGTGGAACATTTCAGTCGACAATGATCCATCTTGGAACACCAAAATCGACGCCTCCATCATCGTAGCAGCCGCCGCCGTAGATGCTTCGTTTTTCAATGATTTTGCCGTTCTTGAGAAAGACGGGAGTTCTGAAACCCCGTTTGAAATCAAGGGAGAGGTTATTGTCTCCGGAGATTTTTCAAAGTTCCGAAGAATTCAGGTCAAGATGAAGGATTTCACGTTTAAGCAGAGAACAGCCGGGGGACAACGAAAGCCTTGACCGGCAAACTCTACGACGTCACGAGGCTCGCCCGCTGACACCGGCGCTCACGCCAGCGCGACGGCGGGCGGAGCACGGATGTTGCACGCTCGACCGGCCCCGGAAACGATAGCCACCAATCTATGTCCCCGCGCAAAATTGATTACGCGCGGAGGTCCGACGCCGATATTTTGAATTTGTAGAGCGCCAAGAAGGCCGCGTGCTGCTCTTTTGATTTGAGGGGATTTTGCCGGCGGGAAAGATTGGAGTACATCCCGCGAACGGCAAGTACCCGATATTCCCATCCATCGTCCGAGGAGGACATCCCGGGAGCACAGCCATGACTGACTGTGCTGCCCAAGCAGCGCGCACACGCAATCGAGTGCGCCACGCTGCACGCAAAGAATGCACAGCCATGACCGGCTGTGCCACGCAGATTCCAATCCAAGGGGGAAACAAATCCAATGGCACAAATGCAGAACTCACAATCGGTTGCGCTGCAACTGGAAAAGGTGCGGGACAAACTTCCGCTGCTGTACGAGCGGGACGACATCCTGCTGACCATGATCCAGCAGCGCGGCGACGTGGAACGCGTCAGCTCGCGCAACATGCGCTTGCCGCTGCAAATCCGTCCGGGAGGGAAGGCAGGCCTCGCAAACATGGACGGCGGCGACCTGGGCCGCGGTTCCGGAACGGTGTACGACGTGGCGCAGGTGAGTCCGGTATTCTTCCGGCACGCAGTGGAGATTACGAAGCTGGTGGAATACGCATCGAACGCGCCCGAAAAAGCGGTGGAAAATGCGGCCAAGCGCGAAGTGAAAAATGCGATGGCGCAATTCCGCGCGTTCCTCGACAAGCTGGTGCAGACCAACGGGAACGGCGTGCTCGGCACCATCGCGAGCATCGGCGGCTCGACCTTCACCATGACCAAGCCGCCCGGGGCCATGCTGGTGTATTACAACCAGACGATTCAGGTGTACGACCCGACGCTCACGACCAACCGCGGCTCGTGCAACGTCACCGCCGTGGATCCTTTCGCGAGCACCATCACGGTGGACGCCGTACCGGGAGGGACGACAGCGAACGACGTGATCGTTCACGACGGACTCACCGGCGCGCAGCCTGTCTCGCTGTTCGGAATTCTGTACCACCAGTCGAATGCGACCACCGGCACATGGCTCAACCTGAATCGCGCGACCTATCCGGTTGAGTTGGCCACGCCGCGCGTCAACGGAAACAATTCAGCGCTCACGCCCGGAGCCGTGCGCCTGGCGATCAACAAAGTGCGCAAAGCGTTGGGCTCGAACCAGGTGTCGAAGCTGATCGCCTACACATCGCTCGAGCAGGAGCACCAGTGGGAGCAGCTCGGCGTCACCATCTCGCAGATCATCAAGGAAGGAGCGGGCGGACGCGCGAGCGATCTCGATCTGCTCTTCACCGGCGAGAAATCGATGGCCGGAGTCCCGATCAAGTCGTCCATCAACGCCAACCAGTCGCGCGTGGATTTTCTCGATCTCTCGCACTGGGGCCGCGCCGTGATGCAGGACATCGATTTCTACGATGTCGGCGGGCAAACCGTGTTCCCGATTTACGGGGCCAGCGGCGGGCTCGCTTCCGCGTACATTTTTTACTTCGTCACCGGATTCCAGGTGTGGAACGAGTCGCCGCGTTCGGGCGCGTTCATCGACAACCTGGCGATCCCCGCAGGGTACTAAACATTCTCCGTGGGGCATGCCACCGCATGCCCCCACGGACTAAACCTTCCTTGATTAAAGTCACGCGAGAAACGCATGAGACGCCGGCCGCGATTGAGGAGCGCGTAACGCAGGCCGGCGGAATGAACCGCTACGGCGCGCCGCAGTTTCGCGTTGTATGGGGTGGAGCGCGCCTCGCCTGGATTGGCGGGCGCTGGACCGACCGCGACGCGAGCGGCAACGTGATTCGCGAGGCGGTGGAGCTGCGCCGCGTGCCGAAATATCTTCCGATGGACCGCTGGCACGTCGAACGATGGATGCCGCCGGAATCCTACGGGTCGCCGGACGAGTGGCAAGCACAGACAACCGAAGTGGAGGACGGCATCCGGATCGCGGCGTTGGGGCCATACCCCTCGCGCGGCGATTATGAGCACTGCTTTACGCTCGAGAGCAGTGCGGGAGAGTTCATACCACTGACGGCGGCGGCTAGTGATTGGATTGTGCGCGCTGTCGAGTGGGCGCGGCGGCAGCCGCGAAGCAATTTACGAGGAGCTGTGGCAGCGCGCGAAGCGCGGCGCGTCCGCGATTGGGATCGCGATGTGGACGCCGTGTTGGACGAGGAGTTTGCGGGCGCGGAGTAGAAAAACAGTTCGATCGCACGGGCGCTGCCGTCTGTGCAGAAAATTTCAGACAAAAGGAAACTCACTTGAACATGGCGACAGCAGGACCGCGTGGCCCGCGGAATATTTTGGAGGACACGCGCGCAAGCGGGGACACCGCCGCGACCGCATCGATCGCTTCCATATCCGACCAGGATTGGTATATCTCGCGGACGCATGGCGTGTACCACATTCCCGCTTGCGCCAAAGGTGAGCCGTACACGCTCGTGCTGATTACTTCGCGCGGCGATGCGCTCGACCTGGGGGACAATCGCCGTTTCCCGTTTACGATTTCAGCGCGCGAGATCGCCGTAGACCTTTTGCAAGATTTGCACGATCACGGAGTGTTTGTGTGCGCGGGTGCGCGACCGTCGCCCGAAGAGCTGGCCGCGTCCAGCTCGCGCCGCGATGCTTACTATCTCCGCCTGGTTTCCGAGGGCGATACGATGTGGGCGCGCGGGCATTCGTTCCGCGAGATATCGGATCTGCACCGCCGCGCGGCCATCGCGCTCGGAGTGGAGCGTGAGTGGGCGTACGTCCCGGCGCGCATGGCCGAGTGTCCGGCGTGCGGCGAGCGGGTGAAGCCGGAAGTGGCCGTTTGCAAGCACTGCGGCGCAATTCTGGACGCGGAGAAGGCCGCAAAGCACGGATTGGGCATTGGCGCAGCAGCACCTTTGGCCGCAACACCGAGCATCGACACCGGCGGGAGTGGTGCGCAGAGCTCAGAGAGAAATCGGAATACGGAACGGAAGCGGTAAGCGGATCCTTCGAGAGTGAGGTGCTCTGACGCTCCACCATACCCGCGAAGTGGTCGCAAAGCCATTCAGGCAGTTTCGAAATTCAGAATAAGAATTACAATCCCCTGGCAGCTAGCTGAGACGTCAGCACACAGAGGAAGGGAAGGGCGATGAAGACGAAGACCAACGTCGTGAGAAACGGTTGTGCGATTGCAGTGCTAACGCTTTGGGCCGCTTTGGCGGCGCCGACGGCGCACGCTCAGGGGTCGCGCAAAGACGATATCGTCTTCGGCCCCACAGGGCATCCGATAGCGGGCGCCACAGTGACGGTGTGCCAGCCCACCGCTACCGGAACGCCGTGTTCGCCGCTTGCGACGATCTACACCGACGCGACGCTGACGGTGCCCGCGGCAAATCCATTCCAAACCGACGGCATTGGGAACTACCACTTCTACGCGCCGGCCGGGCGCTACCAGTTGCAAGTTTCCGGGCCGGGTATCACCGGGACCATCACCTACGCCGACGTGATTCTTGCCGCAGATCTTTCCTCGAGCGGCTCCGGCAACAACATCTCCGCCTTTGGGCTGACGCTTGGTGGCAATTTGAGTGTTGGTGGGAATGCCACCATCACGGGCACCCTGACTTCAGGAACGTTCAGCCCGGGAACTTTTGCACCAACCTCACTGAGTGTGGGAGGGAACGAAAGCGTGAAGGGGCCTCGCCCGCGTGTGGACATCACTGCGTATGGCGCGAAGGGTGACGGCACAACGGACGATACGGCTGCGATTCAGGCTGCCATCACTGCTGTATGTTCTAGTGGGGCTACTGGATTCGGGACTGTTTTCTTTCCTCCGCCACCCGCCGGTGGAGGCTATCTAGTAAAACAGCCGCAGACTCCTTCTACTGCTCCTGTCTTTACCACTTGTTCTGGTCTACATCTTCTTGGCGGTAGTGGTCTGCATGGTGGGGCACAGTTTATATACGGGCCGTCAGTAAATATCAACGCCGTAAACTTGAGTGCTCCAAGTCCGAATGATGCGCCTGTATTCGCGCTCGCTGGCGCAGGTATCACCATAGAGAATCTTTCTGTGGTCGGAACTAATCAAGCCTTTTCTGTAGGTAATCCAGGCAACGTACAAGGCACGACGGGGATCATGTTCAAGAACGTCACGGGGAGCATCCAGAACACAGGCCACGCGAACAACGTGTTCTACTATGTGACAAATTCTCTGGGCGTCCACTGGGAGGATAGCGCAGGGCAGGTAGCCGCCACTCAATACATCTGGGGCTTCGATGACACGAATCCTAATCAGCCTGTAGGACTTATTTTTATTGATGGCGGGACATTCGTGGGCTGTCCCATCCAGTACACGAATAACGTGAATCAGGCCGCGAGCGGTCCCGGCTCTTGGTACATTCGCAACCTATGGGGAGAGGTCTGTAACTCAGACTTAATCAGCATCACGAATCCAAGCGCGGGGACTTTCCCCAGTATAGGGCCTATCAACATAAACAACCTGCAAGTGTCGGATTCATCGTGCAACACCTGCGCCATGATTAACCTGAATTCAACAGGTACAGCGCTTGTGAACACGACCATCAGCGGAGGTTCCCGTGTAGGAAACGGAGGCCAAGGAACGGCTATCCGCGTCACCGCAGGCACGGCGCGAGACTGGCATGTGGATGGAGGGGATGTCGGTTTTCCTGTTGACGCAAACGGGCACCCACTTGCCTCCGGTACAGGAACAAACACAAACGGAGGGCGCGATTACGTTGCGAACACCTCTGACGCAACTAGGATGGGGTCTGTCTGGACGGTTCTACAACCAGGAGCGAGTGGCCCGATGGCTCGCTTCTTTGCAGGCGGGAACTCCGTGGCCGGCGCTGCGATTGACCCTACCGGATTCTATCTGAATGATTCCGCAACGCCGGG
>JBGPZR010000149.1:0-5780 GCA_041493845.1 Terriglobia bacterium
ACCATGAATTACTGGATCGAGCGCACACCTGCGGAATTGCGCGAGACGCTGAAACACACGCACATTCTGATGATCAATGACGATGAAACGCGGCAGCTGACCGGCGAGCACAACCTGATGCGCGCGGCAAAGCACATCTTCAAACTGGGGCCGCGCACACTCGTCATCAAGCGCGGAGAGCACGGCGCGTTGATGGTCCACGATAAATTTCTTTTCTCCGTGCCCGGATACCCGCTCGAAGAAGTTCATGATCCCACCGGCGCGGGAGACAGCTTTGCCGGCGGCTTCATGGGCTCGCTGGCCAGCGCCGGCCGCATCAATCACCAGACGCTGCGCCGGGCCATGGTTTATGGTTCCGTCCTCGGCAGCTTCGCGGTGGAACGGTTCGGGGTCGAGCGGCTCACGCACCTCACGCGCCGCGAAATTCACGCGCGCGCCCGGCGATTTTCGCACCTCACCTCATTCCAGCTGTAGCTGGAAGCGCCCGCAGCGCCCGCATCTTCGAAACGGTGGGCAGGGAACCGCCTCTTGTCTGGGAGCCGGACCGCCGGCGCCTCTCTTGCACTTTGCGCTCAACTCTGAACTTTTAACTCTCGATTGATAGCTGGTCTTTCCGATGTAGAATTCAACGAGTGCCGCGGCGCGTCGGCGCGCGTGGAGAGCAGGGCACAGGGGGCGCCATGCTGTACGATCTCAACCTCTACATCATTGGCAGGCTCAGCCTCGCTGCGTTCCTGGGCGGCATCGTCGGCCTCGAGCGCGAGTTGAGCCACAAGCCCGCGGGCCTGCGCACGAACATGCTGATCTGCTTAGGCGCGGCGCTGTTCACTATCATCTCGACGGAAACCGTGCGCGCCTTCGGCGCGGGCGATCCCGCACGCATCGCTGCGCAGATCATCCCCGGCATTGGATTCATTGGCGCGGGCGTGGTGATTCGCGCGCGCGGAGCCATTATCGGGATCACCAGCGCGGCCACGATTTTCGTGGTTGCGAGCATCGGCATGGCGGCGGGTTCGGGCCTGATTGTCACGTCTATTTTCGCGACCTTGCTTCTGCTCGGATGTCTCGTTGTTCTGGGTGATGTCGAACAGCGCCTTGGCCTGCACGCGCGAATTATGAACTTCCGCATCACCGCCGCGGAGGCCGGCAACCTGGTCGAGCGCGTCCGGCAGATCGCCGGCGATCTGGCTATCCAGCCGCGACACTGGCGCGCCGACAAGACTGAGAGGGGCTTTTTGATTGAATTCGATGCGGAAATTACGCTCCCACAGGAGCGCGACTTTCTCAGAAGGGTGGGCGCTCTGCACGTGCAGGCCGAAGCCCGGCCTGTTCGTGCAGTCACCCCAATTTAAGTCTGACGATCCGTCAGTCTTGTTTTCCGCTGTTCTTGTGCTATCCAGGCGAACCAACCATCCGCGCCCTCTCCGAATCCGAGTTGACGGGCCGCGCGCCGGGATGTTATCAATTCTTGGTTGCTTTGCAGGGGGACTTGCAGGCGGTGTTCTTATTCCAGTCGTTCCGCTCTCCCGGCTGCCGACGGCAGGTGGTCCCGGGATCCCCGTGATACGAATGGGAGGATGGGATTGATACGTTTGTGCTGGGGCTCGCTCATATTCTTGGCCGCAATTCCTTCTCTGCTTGTCAGCTGCAGTAGCAGCAATAGCAATGCGCCGAATCCCACGCCTATCATCACCAGTATTTTCCCCGATAGCATTACCGCAGGCAGTGCGATGTTCAATATCGACATCACTGGACAGGGATTCCTCAACAAGCCGGCATCTGTCGCGATGTGGAATGGTTCGCCGCGTACGACTACATTCAATGCTGCGACCGGGCATCTGACTATCACCGTTCTGGCCGCCGATGTGACAAACCCAGCGGTCGCGTTGGTATCGGTGATGAATCCGGCGCCAGGCGGCGGAACCTCCTCCGGACTGTCGCTTACCATCAACCCTCTTCAGAATGGCGCGCCGATTAATATTTCTTTGGATCCATCGAGCGCAAATGCCGGAAGCAAAGGCCCTTTCAAGCTGACCGTAAATGGCACGAATTTTGTGGCCGGGTCCATCATCCGGTGGAACGGCACGTTCCGGCAGCCGACTTCGGTCACCGCCACCGCGCTGACGACGGATCTCACGACCACGGATCTGGCGCTTGCTGGGTTCGCCAGCGTGTCGGTGGATAATCCTCTGCCCGGAGGCATCGTCGCGTCTTCCGTTTCGGTGGATTTCTTAATCAACTCAGCGAAAGGCGCCAATACATCCGCTCCACAGGTGATTTCAGTAAACGCCTCGGGCGGCCCCGCGGATGGCGCGAGCGCTGCCCCGGCTATCAGCGGCGATGGCCGCTTCGTCGCTTTCTATTCACAGGCAAGAAATCTGGTTCGCGAGGGAGCTTCGGGCCACATTTTCCTGCGCGATACCTGTCTCGGTGTGGCAGATTGCACGCCACACACAGTTGCCGTCGACCTCGCTCCGGATGGCAGCGCCCCGACCGCGCGCGCATCTGAAATTGTCGCAATGAGTGCCGATGGCCGCTTTGTGGCTTTCGCTTCCTTCGCTACGAATCTCGTCCCTGGCTCTCCTCAGACTGTGAATGCGGGCGGCGCTGCGAATGTGGGGGATGGCAAGCTGTCTGTATTCGTGCGCGACTTGTGTGTTGGCGCCAATGTTCCCGCAGGCTGCACGCCGCACACAGAACTGCTGGCGCGTAATGTGAATGGCCCGCGAGCTTATAGATTTTCTCCGTCGCTGAGTGCGGACGGCCGGTATGCCGCGTTCCTTTCCGAGGCGCCCAGCCTGGCTTCGAGCAAGCCGCTAGATCAGACGCGGGTGTACGTCCGGGACACTTGCGCAGGCCCGACCGCGACCGTTGCGTGCGTTCCAAAGACGATTCCGGTAATGGCAGCTAACACGAACCTCGCTGATGACGGCCAGGCGACTCAGCCGAAGATCTCCAGCACCGGACGCTATGTTGCACTTCAGATTAGGACGCCATCGGGAACGAAGATTGGTGGTCGACCCTCCTCTCAAGTCTATTTGTGGGATTCGTGTCTGGGGGCGGACGCCCCTGCGGCGTGTGTTCCTTCGACTCTCAGAATCTCTGTGGCCCCGGATGGGACAACACTTGAGGGTTTGAATGCAATAGCGTCAATCAGCGCTGACGCCAGGTTCGTGGTTTTTGAATCTCAAGGTTTGGGCGAAGGTGACGGCGAAATCGCCGCGCCGCAGAATATTTTCTTGCGGGACACTTGCCTTGGTCCGACAGTATCCGACGGTTGCATTCCATCAACTACACTGATTCACAGCGAGAAAACGACTACAGTGGGAGCCTTCGCCAATTTTTCGCCTTCGATTAGTTCTTCCGGCCGTTTCATCAGCTTTGTAGTCGGTGGAGCTGGCACTGGCCTGGACGAGATTGGGGCGGGGTCGGTATTGATCCACGACACATGTTTTGGAGCCTCGACAGCCTGCACGCCTGGGACATACCCCCTTGTCACCCCGAGCGCAGGCCTGAACTCAAAGCCCTTGATCGTGGATCGAATCACGCCCGTCCCGCTCACAGTTGACGGCCGCTATGCTGCGTATTATTCGCGCGCGGCGATTGATTCTTCTGCTCCCGTCAGTGGTCAGGGTGACGTCTTCCTCACTGCTACCCCATTCAAATAGCCCGCCTGTTTCCTGCGAAGGTTGCAGTTGCCGAATCACTGCTTCTACGCCTTCTGGACTCGCTCACGAAAATTCTTTATTCTCGCTGAGGCCACATGCCTGCACCTCTCAAGCCACCTGCGCTTCGCCCCGGCGACCCGATCCGCGTTGTTTCTCTTGCCAGCCCCGTTGAAGAGGACCGCTTGCAGAAGGGCTGTGACGAACTGGCGCGGCTGGGTTACAAACCCAAATTTGATCGTGAGAGCGTGCTTGCACGCGACGGTTTCTTCGCTGGCCCTGCCGCATTTCGCGTCGCCGCGTTGAAAGAAGCTTTCGCTGAGACCACCACTCGTGCAGTTATCTGTTCACGTGGTGGCTACGGCTCCAACTATTTACTCGAGGGCCTGAGCGTCGCCCTCACATCCCCGAAACTTTTGATCGGCTACAGCGACCTCACTTCGCTCCAGATTTTTCTCTGGCAACAATTCCGCTGGGTCACGCTTTGCGGGCCAATGGTTGCTGCCGGCCTCGACAAGGGTGCGGGTGCTCCCGAAGGTTATGACCGCGACAGCCTGATCCGGGCAGTCACGGAGACGAAGCAGGGCTGGGTGGTGGATCTGAAAGGTGAAACCTTGTCGCCGGGAGTCGTAGAGGGGACTCTTCTCGGCGGCTGCCTTACGATAATCGAAACGTCGCTCGGCACGTCCTGGGAGCTCGACACACACGGGGCGATTTTGATCCTGGAAGACCGCGCCATGAAGCCGTGGCAGGTGGATCGCGCGTTGATGCATTTGAAGCAGGCCGGAAAATTTCGCGGCGTCGCGGGCGTAATTCTCGGAGAATTTCCGGAGAGCGCGGGGCCCGCAGGGAGCGAGACCGTGAAGGAGGTTGCTCACCGAATCCTGGTGCCGCTTGGGATTCCCGTAATCTGGGGCGCACCTGTAGGCCATTGTTTGCGTCCCATGTTGACCCTGCCGATCGGTGTTCGGGCGCGTCTTTCAAGCGATGGGGGGACGAAGATCGAGATTCTCGAACCCGCGTGCTCGTAGCGCTGGCTTGGGCTGAGCGTGATCGAAGGGCGGTTCGCGAGCGAATTTGGATGAGAGGAGAAACTTGATTTCATCGCGTGCGCAGAAAACGACTGAACACATCCACCTCCTCGGTATTGCCGGTGCCGCCATGGCGCCGGTGGCCGGAATGCTGAAGGAGCGGGGCTTCCACGTCACCGGCTCCGACGTTGGCGTGTATCCGCCCGCGTCCACGCTCCTGGATGCGCTCGGCATCCGCTGGAATGAAGGCTTCCACGAAGATAATCTGAAGCCCTGGCCCGATCTGGCCGTCATCGGCAACGTGATTGCCCGCGGGAACCCCGAACTCGAATTCATCCTCGACGAAAAAATTCCCTATTGCTCGATGCCGCAGCTTCTCGAGGATTATTTCATCGCCGGCCACACCTCGATCGTCGTTGCCGGCACGCATGGCAAGACCACCACCACCGCCATGCTTGCCTGGATTTTCCATGTTGCCGCGCGCCGTCCCAATTTCCTGGTTGGCGGCGTGGTCCCGAATTTCAACGATCGCAGCTACGGCTTGGGCGGCGGAGAAGAGTTCATCATTGAAGGTGACGAATACGAGACGGCTTTCTTCGATCGCGGCCCCAAGTTTCTCCACTATCATCCGGACGAGCTGATTCTCACTTCACTGGAGTACGATCACGCTGACATCTATCCCGATCTTGCCTCCATCGCGCTCCAGTTCCGGCGGCTTGTGAATCTCGTGCCGCGCCGCGGGCGGATTCTCATCTGGGGCGAAAGTCCGGAGTTGAGAGAGACCGTCGCGAAAGCTTTCTGTCCCGTTGAAACATTCGGGTTCACGCCCGATTGCGATTGGTGTGCGGGCGATATTCTATGGCACGACAACGCCACGGAATTTCGCGTCATTTACCGGGGCAACAAAGTAAGCCAAATCCGCATGCCTGTTGCCGGCCGCCATAATGTTCTCGACGCGCTCGCCGCCATCGCGCTCGCTTACGGGCGAGGAGTCGAATGTGGAGCCATCGAGGGCGCGCTTGCCACGTTCCAGTCAGTGCGCCGTCGCATGGAGATCAAGGGCGAGGCGGGCGGCGTTCTTGTG